>CANKPO010000311.1 GCA_947484535.1 Caulobacteraceae bacterium | reverse complement strand
TTGGCGAAGACGGTGGGCTTTACATAGTAGCCCTTGTCCAGACCTTCAGGACGGCCGACGCCGCCGGAGACAAGGGTTGCGCCCTCATCAATGCCCTTTTGGATCAGGCCTTGGATCTTGTTCCACTGGGTTTCCGAAATGACGGGGCCGAGTTGGGCGTTACCGTTTGGATCGCCAACCGTGTGGCTGTCAGCGGTTTCCTTGGCGATGGCGATGACCTCGTCCATCTTCTTGCCGGGGACCAGCATACGCGTCGGGGCGTTGCAGGACTGGCCGGAGTTCATCATCACCGAACGGATACCGCCCGAGACTGCCGAGGCGAAGTCGGCATCTTCCAAGATGATGTTTGGCGACTTGCCGCCCAGCTCTTGGTGAACGCGCTTGACGGTCGGGGCAGCGTTCTTGGCCACTTCAATACCGGCGCGGGTCGAACCGGTGAAGGACACCATATCGACTTCAGGGTGACGCGACATTTCGGCGCCGACCACAGGGCCGTCACCATTGACCAGATTGAACACACCGGCTGGCACGCCAGCGGCATGAAGGATCTCGGCCCAGATATAGCCCGAGAAGGGGGCGATTTCCGAAGGCTTCAGCACCATGGTGCAGCCCGTGGCCAGAGCCGGGGCGACCTTACAGGCGATCTGATTGACCGGCCAGTTCCAAGGGGTGATGAACGAACAGACGCCGATGGGCTCCTTGACCAGCAGGGTCGAACCGCGCTGCTCTTCGAACTTGTAGTTCTTCAGCACTTCGATGGCGGTCTGAACGTGACCGATACCCATAGCCGCTTGAGCGCGCTGAGCCAGCCAGCCAGGAGCACCCATCTCTTCGGTGATGGCAGCAGCCATATCCGCATAACGCTTTTGGTACTCAACGGCGATCCGCTCTAGCAGGTCGATCCGCTCTTCGCGGGTGGTCTGCGAGAAGGTCGCGAAGGCCCGGCGGGCGGCCATAACAGCGTGATCGACATCGGCGACATCGCCCATGCTGATCGTGCCGCAGACCTCTTCGTTTGCCGGATTGATGACGTCGAGCGTCTTGGCGACGACCGGATCAACCCATTTTCCGTCAATATAGAATTTCGTGTAGTTGCGCATCTTGCTCTCCTTGAGGCTTCCATCCCGACGGACCGGCAGAACCGACCTTCTTGGGCCTATATTAGTGATCATTGTTCAGGGCGAAAGGGGGTCCCTGATCATTCTTACAATTGATGTAGAAGCGGCTGGCCCGCAACCGGGCTAACGGCCTTGAGCACATAGTTGGCGCGGATCGATCCGATATAGAGATCGGTCAGGCTAGGCCCGCCCCAAGTGACATTGGTGGGGTGATTGACCACCTTGCCAGACGGGTCGTGGATAACCGTGATTTTCCGGCCCGCAGGCGTGATGGCCACAACCTTATTGGCGGCTGGCAGACAGACCCAGAGGTTTCCCTCAGCATCCAAACCGACGCCATCGGTATAGCCAAGGCGGCTTTGAATGATGGCGGGCAAGTGGATATTGGGGTTCAACTTGCGGCGCGCGACGATGCCAAGCTTTGGACCATAGCGCTCGCCCTTGCCCAAGAGGGCACCGGGAAGGATCGGAAAGCGCAAGACATCTCCGGCGCTGGTCTGGGCGCAATAGAGGAATGTCTCATCGGCGGACATGGCCAAGCCATTGGGGAAACACAGGCCCTCCGCCACGATCTGGCTGGAACCATCAGGGCGCAGAACGAACAGGAAGCCATCAGCGCGGCCATCCAGCGCTTCGGGCCAGGTCGCGGCATGGGTGGAATTGGCGCACCAGATATTTCCAGCGCTGTCGATGATGGGATAGTTGGACGAGGTCAGGGTTTTGCCCCCAACTTCCGACAATAGGGTTTCGCGCTGACCGGTTACGGGATCAAACCGCTCCAGTGGCCCGGCCTCGCCGTCATAGATGCCGAAATTGGCGATGATGATCCGGCCTTGGCGATCCATATTTATCCCGTTCGGCGCCCCCATAGGTGGCCCCATCCGCTTGAAGGACCCATCGGGGAAGATTTCAGCCACCGCGCTTTGATGGTCCGAGGCAAAGACCCGGCCATCTGGCCCAACCACGACATCTTCAGGACGATCAATGCCGACAGCAACCTTGCTGAAAGCCGATATTGGCATCTTTTTGAGGCTCATGATCACGCTCCCAATTCTTGTTGACCCATGGTGCGCAGGGGACGGGGTTTTGGGCAAGGGGGACGTAAAGACCCCCTACCCCGGCTGCGCCGGTACTTCCCCCAGAGGGGGAAGATTTCGCTGTCGTTGATCTTCCCCCTCTGAGGGAAGTGGCCCGAAGGGCCGAAGGGGGCCTTGTTTGCTCCCTCTTCCGTATTCCCCGCGAAGGCGGGGACCCAGACCCTTTCACTCAAGCGGAAAGTGACCCACCGCCCCCTTCCGCGTCATTGCGAGGCGCATCGCGCTGAAGCAACCCAGGGGAACATCCATTCAGGTTCGTGTCAGTCCCCTGGGTTGCTTCGCTGCGCTCGCAATGACGCGGTAAATTCGCTTGTCTTTGAGTCGAGCCTTCGAAGCACGAGAAAGCCCGCCCTCACCAATCCGGATGCGGCTCTACCAGTCCCAGCGCCTCTTCAATTCGGCGGCGGGTAGCAGGGGTAACCCCTTCGGGCAGATCATCGGGGTGAAACCACTGAGTCTCATCGATCTCACCGTCGGAGGTGGCCTGTCCCTGTTCCCATCTATCAATCCGGTAATAGAGCACGTGGTCGCCTCGGAAACGCGCATGGTTATTGTGCACAGACAGCAGGCGCGGGCGCGAGGTGGCAACAATACCCACCTCTTCAACCAGTTCGCGGATCACCGCCGCCTCGGCCGCCTCGCCGCGATCGACGCCGCCGCCGGGTAGGTGCCAGCCCTTGACATAGGTGTGCTGGATCAACAGCACGCGCCCAGCCTCATCGATGACCAGACCTCGAACGCCCAAGGTCATGCCGCGCTCAAGCCGGAACTTGAGGTGAAAAAAGG
>CANKPO010000310.1 GCA_947484535.1 Caulobacteraceae bacterium | reverse complement strand
GCTGGATGCATTTTTGGAGTCTGTTACGGAATCCCTAAAGAAGGGCGAAGATGTTCGCCTCGTCGGCTTCGGCAGCTTCCTGCCGGTCGACCGTGCCGCTGGTACGGCCCGCAATCCGCGCACCGGTGAGACCGTTGCTCGGGCAGCTGCCAAAACCGCGCGCTTTAAGGTTGGTGAAGGACTGAAGTCCGCTCTGAACTAAGAGCACCCTCAAGAAAGAGATCAAAAGGGTGGGCGCACTAGCGCTCACCCTTTTTCATGACTAGAAGACCGCATCGAAGCGGGCTAAAGGTCCCTTCATCGGGCGGCTAGCTCAGCTGGTCAGAGCACCTCGTTTACACCGAGGGGGTCGGGGGTTCGAACCCCTCGCCGCCCACCAGCCTTCGCTCTTTGAGCTTCGGCTTGGCAAGCCATTGGCGATGATCAACATCAACTGAAGCTCATGGAAGGCTGAGGTGAGGGGGCTTTGGCGCCTGCGCCACTTCCCGGCTTGGGGAAAGTGGCGCGAGTGACGGGACTCGAACCCGCGACCTTCGGCGTGACAGGCCGACGCTCTAACCAACTGAGCTACACCCGCATCGGCCGCGCCCGGAAGCAACGGCGGCGTGAGGCGCGGTTGATAGGGCCGGGGCCGGAACCTGTCAACAGACAAGTTGGGTTCATCGAACGGTTCTGTGGATGGAATTGAAGCCTGCCGCCCAGTGCCTGATTTGCCCAAGGCTCAATGGGTGTTTCGTTAGGTGCGCAGAGATTAAATTGCCTGCAAAGAGAGGAAAACTATCTAAATCGGCAAGGCGCAGTTTGAAGCTAAGACAGGCTTGGGCTACAAGGCCTTCGAGTCGGTCTTCAAGCGTTGCTGTCTTTGGTGGCGATGGGCTTAGTAGGTCAGGGGCAAGAGGGCCAGATGAACGGATTTTTGCTGCAATATCTGCCGATCGTCATCTTTCTCGGCATCGCGACGGTGCTGGGCCTGGGGTTCATCCTTGCGGCAGCGATCCTAGCCCCTAGGGCTCCGGATCCTGAAAAGTTGTCGGCCTATGAGTGCGGTTTCAATGCCTTTGACGATGCGCGCATGAAGTTTGACGTGCGCTTCTATCTGGTCTCGATCCTGTTCATCATTTTCGATCTCGAAGTGGCGTTCCTGTTCCCTTGGGCGGTGAGCCTGATGAAGCTGCCGCAAGAGGTTCAGCCCTTTGCGTTCTGGTCGATGATGACCTTCCTCGGCGTTCTGACCGTCGGGTTCATTTATGAGTGGAAAAAGGGAGCCCTGGAATGGGAGTGACCCTACCGGCCCAATCAGGCCTGTTGAAACCCGCCCAATCGGGCGCGACATCATCGGTCGAGGGCTATAACCCCAAGCTCCATGATCCGTTCTTTGACGGCGTGTCGGACCAGTTGGCAGACAAGGGCTTTGTCCTGGCCGCTGCCGATGACCTGATCACCTGGGCGCGCACCGGTTCGCTGATGTGGATGACCTTTGGTCTGGCCTGCTGCGCTGTGGAAATGATGCAGGCTTCGATGCCGCGTTATGACCTTGAGCGTTATGGCTTTGCCCCGCGCGCCAGCCCGCGTCAGTCTGACGTCATGATCGTGGCTGGCACCTTGACCAACAAGATGGCTCCGGCCCTGCGCAAGGTCTATGACCAGATGCCAGAGCCGCGCTACGTCATCTCGATGGGCTCCTGCGCCAATGGCGGCGGCTATTACTATTTCAGCTATTCGGTCGTGCGTGGCTGTGACCGCATTGTGCCCGTGGATATCTATGTCCCCGGCTGCCCGCCCACGGCTGAAGCGCTGGTCTACGGCGTGCTGCAACTGCAAAAGAAGATCCGTCGCACGGGGTCCATTGAACGATGAGCATCGTGACCACAGAGCGCCTGGCGGCGCTGGCTGAACAGATCACCGCCAAGGCAGCCGGGGCCGTTACTGGCTCCACCATCGCTTTTGGGGAATTGAACATTGAGGCGCGGGCGGATCAGATTGTTCCGCTGCTGACCCTGTTGAAGGACGATGCTGACTTTCAGTTCCAGCAACTGATCGAGCTGTGCGGCGTTGACTATCCAGAGCGCCCCCTAAGGTTCGATGTGGTCTATCTGCTCCTGTCCCTGACCAAGAACCTACGTCTGCGGGTCAAGGTTCAGACCGATGAGGACACAGCAGTGCCATCGGTCACGGGCGTCTATCCCAATGCCGATTGGTGCGAGCGCGAGGCGTTCGACATGTATGGCGTGTTCTTCTCAGGGCACCCAGACCTGCGCCGCATCCTGACCGACTATGGCTTCCATGGTCACCCGCTGCGCAAAGACTTCCCGATGACGGGCTATGTCGAGGTTCGTTATGACGACTCGCTCAAGCGCGTGGTCTACGAGCCAGTGAAGATCACCGAATATCGTGCGTTCGATTTCCTCAGCCCATGGGAAGGCGCACAATATGCCCTTCCAGGCGACGAAAAGGCGAAGGTGTAAGATCATGGCTGATGACATGACCCCGCTGCCGACTGTGGTCTCTGCCGAGGCTGATGTGGCCTTGGTGACGGAAACCAAGGTTCGCAAGTTCAACATCAATTTCGGGCCTCAGCACCCGGCTGCCCACGGCGTTCTGCGCCTGGTGCTCGAGCTGGACGGCGAAGTGGTCGAGCGAGTGGACCCCCATATTGGTCTGCTCCATCGCGGCACCGAAAAGCTGATCGAAGCGCGGACCTATCTGCAGAATACGCCCTATTTCGACCGCCTCGACTATGTGGCGCCGATGAACCAAGAGCATGCCTTCGTTCTGGCCATCGAAAAGATGCTCGGCCTCGAAGTGCCAAGGCGGGCCCAGCTAATCCGGGTTCTGTTCTCCGAAATTGGCCGCATCCTGTCGCACCTGCTCAATGTGACGACCCAGGCCATGGACGTGGGCGCCCTGACCCCGCCGCTTTGGGGCTTTGAGCAGCGCGAAAAGCTGATGGTGTTCTATGAGCGCGCCTGCGGTGCCCGCCTGCACGCCAACTATTTCCGTCCCGGCG
>CANKPO010000309.1 GCA_947484535.1 Caulobacteraceae bacterium | reverse complement strand
GTAGATGGCCTGAACCGAGGTGATCGAACCCTTGTTGGTCGAGGTGATGCGCTCTTGCAGATTGCCCATCTCGGTGGCCAGGGTTGGCTGATAGCCCACGGCGGAGGGGATGCGGCCCAGCAGAGCCGACACTTCCGAACCGGCTTGGGTAAAGCGGAAGATATTGTCCACGAAGAACAGAACGTCCTTGCCCTCTTCGTCGCGGAAATATTCCGCTTGGCTGAGGCCGGTCAGGGCGACGCGGGCGCGCGCTCCGGGAGGCTCGTTCATCTGGCCGTAAACCAGCGTACAGCGCGAGCCTTCGGTCGAACCGTTATTTTCCTTCGGGTCGATATTCACCTTCGACTCGATCATTTCGTAATAGAGGTCGTTGCCTTCGCGGGTGCGTTCACCCACGCCAGCCAGAACCGAATAGCCGCCGTAGGCCTTAGCGATGTTGTTGATCAGTTCTTGAATGAGAACCGTCTTGCCCACGCCAGCGCCGCCGAACAGGCCGATCTTGCCGCCCTTCGTATAGGGGCAGAGCAGGTCGATGACCTTAATGCCGGTGACCAAAATCTCAGCCGAGGTGGCCTGATCGGCGAAGGACGGCGCGTCCTTGTGGATCGAGCGCCGCTCAGTGGTATTGATCGGGCCGGCCTCATCGATGGGCTCGCCGATCACGTTCATGATGCGGCCCAAGGTGGCGGGGCCAACCGGAACGCTGATGGCGGTGCCAAGGTCGGTCACGGGCTGGCCGCGAACCAGGCCTTCGGTGGCGTCCATGGCGATGGTGCGAACCGTGTTCTCACCCAAGTGCTGGGCGACTTCCAGAACCAGACGCGCGCCAGAGGCGGTGTTGATGGTTTCGAGCGCGTTCAGGATCGAAGGCAGGTGACCGTCGAACTCGACGTCCACAACGGCTCCGATGACCTGGGCGATTTTGCCGGTGGGCATGATGGTCATGGTCGGTCTTTCGTTAGATGGCCTCGGCCCCGGAGATGATCTCGATTAGCTCTTTCGTGATCATCGCTTGGCGCGAGCGGTTATATTCAAGGGTGTATTTGTTGATCATTTCGCCGGCATTGCGCGTGGCATTGTCCATGGCGCTCATCTGAGCAGCATAGAAACCGGCGTTGTTTTCAAACAGAGCCGAAAGGATCTGAATGGTAATGTTGCGAGGCAGCAGGGTCTCGAGAATGGCCTCTTCCGAGGGCTCATAGTCGTAGGTTGCGCCGCCCAGATCGATGACGGCAGCACCCTCTTCGACCGTGGCTGGTATCAATTGCTTGGCGGTTGGGATCTGAGCAATCACAGACTTGTAACGGCTGTAGATCAGGGTCACCACATCGACCTTGCCGGTCTCATATTCGGCCAACACCAGATCAGCGATCGGCTGAGCAGCACCCAAGGTCATGACCCGGTTTGCCGACAGGTCGAAGGTCTCGACAAAGCGGTCGCCATATTGGCGCTTGAGCTGGTCGCGACCCTTTTTGCCGATGCAGATGATCCGCACATCCTTGCCCGCTGAGAGCAAGGCGGCGATCTTCTCGCGCGCGGCGCGAACGATCTGGGTGTTGAAGCCGCCAGCAAGACCCCGGTCGGCCGTAGCCACGATCACCAGATGGTTCTGATCACGGCCCGTACCGGCCAAAAGGCGCGGAGCGGCGTCACCGGTGACACCGGCGGCGAGATTGGCAATGACCGCGGCCATACGCTGGGAATAGGGACGCGCCTGTTCGGCGGCCTCCTGAGCCCGGCGCAGCTTGGCCGCCGCCACCATTTGCATCGCTTTCGTGATCTTCTGCGTGGCTTTCACGCTGGCGATCCGATTGCGCATTTCCTTCAGGCTAGCCATCCGGCGTTGCTTTCCCCGTCTCTCAGCGCTTAGGCGAAGGTGGCGCAGAAGGCTTCAAGAGCAGCCTTCAGTTCAGCTTCGAGGTCGGCGTCGAGGGCCTTCTTGGTGCGAATGCCTTCCAGCAGGCCAGGGTTCTGGCTGTGCAGGCGCGACAGGAACTCGGCTTCGAAACGGCCCACCGACTTGGTCGGGAAGGCGTCCAGATAGCCGCGCGTACCGGCATAGATCACGCAGACCTGCTCTTCGACCTTGAGGGGCGAATATTGCGGCTGCTTGAGCAGCTCGGTCAGGCGCTCACCGCGGGCCAGCAAGCGCTGGGTCGAGGCATCGAGGTCCGAACCGAACTTCGCAAAGGCGGCCATTTCGCGATATTGGGCCAATTCACCCTTAATTGCACCGGCAACCTGCTTCATGGCCTTGATCTGAGCCGAGGAGCCCACGCGGCTCACCGACAGACCGACGTTCACGGCGGGGCGGATGCCCTGATAGAACAGGTCGGTTTCGAGGAAGATCTGGCCGTCGGTGATCGAAATCACGTTGGTCGGAATATAGGCCGACACGTCGTTGGCTTGGGTCTCGATCAGAGGAAGGGCGGTGAGCGATCCGGAGCCATTGGCCTCGTTCAGCTTCGCGGCGCGTTCCAGCAAACGGGAATGGAGATAGAACACGTCGCCGGGATAGGCTTCACGCCCTGGAGGACGACGCAGAAGCAAGGACATCTGGCGATAGGCCACAGCCTGCTTGGAAAGGTCATCATAGATGATCAGGGCGTGCATCCCGTTGTCACGGAACCACTCGCCCATGGCGCAGCCCGAGAACGGAGCCAAGAACTGAAGCGGCGCAGGCTCAGAGGCCGTTGCAGAGACGATGATGGTATATTCCAGCGCGCCATTTTCCTCGAGGGTCTTGACGATCTGGGCCACGGTCGAACGCTTCTGGCCGATAGCGACATAGACGCAATAGAGCTTGGCGCTCTCGTCCGTGCCCGCATTGGCGGCCTTCTGGTTCAAGATGGTGTCGATGGCGACAGCGGTCTTGCCGGTCTGACGGTCACCAATGATCAGCTCGCGTTGACCACGGCCAACGGGGATCAGGGTGTCGATGGCCTTGAGGCCGGTCTGCACAGGCTCGTGCACCGACTTGCGCGGGATGATGCCGGGGGCCTTGACGTCCACGCG
>CANKPO010000308.1 GCA_947484535.1 Caulobacteraceae bacterium | reverse complement strand
TAAAGACGGCATTTTCAGCGCCCATCGCCATGACCATCGCGACAATGGCGGGCACGGCAGACCCTAAGCCACCGGTGAGGGCAGCCACGGTCAAGAGGACCGCGACCAGTGTAAGGAGGCCAATTCGGCGATAACGGCCCGACAGGTGCCCGACCACGGCACCGCCCACCACACCGATCAAGAAGCATCCGATCAGTCCTGCGGCTATGGCCCCATGGGTCGCGCCCGCCGCCAAGCCGACCCCCACGCGCGTGGAGTTACCGCTCATGAAGGAGACAAAGAAGCCGCCCGTCTTAATAAAGCCAATCGCATCCACATAACCGGCCAGACAGGACAGGCAGGCGGCCAAGAGGCGCAGGCGATAGTCATAGTTCGTGATGGAGTATCTCCTGGCCAATAGACCCAGCCCTACGGGGCTACAGCAAGACCGTGACCGGGTCCAATATCTTACCCCGTGTCAGTGACGCTACGGGAGCCTATGGCGGCGCGTTATGGCTGGGTTGCGACCGTATCGGATTAAAGATATACCTTTATCAATGTATATCATGGAGCGTGTCATGCAGGTCGCAAAATGGGGCAATAGCCTTGCCGTGCGGTTGCCGAAGTCGCTTGTCGACAAACTCAAACTCAGTGCTGGCGACTCCCTATCGATCGTCACGGCGACCCATGACGAGATCACGGTCGAGGTCGAGGATCGCAAATCCGTCTTTCGAGAGGCCATGGCCCCGTTTCGCTGGACCGCGCCGCAGGATTACCGATTTGACCGTGATGAGGCCAACGCGCGGTGAAGCGATTTTTTGACACCAATATTCTGGTCTACGCCTTTCTTGACACAGACCGGCGGGACCTCGCCCTGGACCTGCTGGCCGAAGGCGGGGTCATCAGTGTTCAGGTCCTCAATGAGTTTACCAATGTTGCGCGCAAAAAATGGCACCGAGACTGGGCCGAGATCAGCGCTGGCCTTGAGGTCATCAGGGCGCACTTTGGCCAAATCACGCCCATAGGCCTTGCAACCCATCAGTCAGCGCTCGAATTGGCCAGCCGTGATGGTCTGAGCTTCTATGATGCCCTGATCGTGGCCGCAGCCATCGAAGCGGGTTGCGATATTCTCTTTTCAGAAGACCTTCAGCACGACCGCAAGTTCGGAAAACTCGTGGTCAAAAATCCATTTTTGGTTGGTATCTAATCCCGCCTAGGCCGCCGCCTCTTGCGCATCGATCTTGGCGCGATCGGCTTTTGACCAAAGACCGGCGAGGAAGAAGGCCGGGATGGCCAAGGTCGATAGGCCGATAGCGAGCAGATTGGCCGCCGTATAGGGCTCGGCAAATCCAGCTTGGCGGAACTGGTCGACGGCCCATCCGGCCCCGGTGACGCCAATGCCCATACCGATACAGTTCAGGCACAGAATATAGAACCCCGTCACGGTTGCTCGCGAGTCTTTCGAAGCCAGTTCCTGCACCGTAGAGAAGGTCGGGCCATAGAAGGCCGCGAGCTGGAACACCCCGATGCCCAGACCAATGTTGAAGATCAAGGTGCCGGGCTCAACCAGACGAAAGCCAATGGAAAAGGGCAATATGGCGAGCATCATCCAAAATAGCATCATAGGCCGTCCGGTCTTCATATGGCGCTGCCACCAATCCCCCACAATGCCGCCGAACAGGTTACCCGCAAGGCCCGCCGCGACGGTGACATATCCCGAAAGGCGTGCGATCTCGCCCTTTTCAAAGCCGCGCTCGACCACGAACCAGAGCTGGTCAAACTGAGCGGCGCCAATGGCAAAGTGTAGCGCCACCCCACCGCACATGGTCGCGACAAGCGCCTTGGATCGGCGCAGGGCGCTCATCAATTGGCCGATTTGCGCGCCAAAGCCGAGGCCCGTACCCGGTTGCCGAACGGGCACCTTGCGCGGCTCATGAACGGTCAACATCAGGAGCGACAGAACCAGTCCCAATGCGCCAAGCGCATAGAAGCAGTTACGCCAGCCAATGGCAGGACCCAGATAGCCCGCCAAGAGCAAGCCCGCCCCGGTGCCAATAGGAACGCCCGTATAGTAGATCGCCGCAACCAGACCCAAGCGAGCGCTCGAAAAGCGGTCCGCCAACAGGGACATGGCCGAAGGGGTCAGGGCCGACTCGCCTATGCCAATCAACGAGCGCGGTATGGCCAAGGACACAAAGCCCCGCGCCGCACCAGAGATGGCGGTCATCACACTCCAGACCGCAATAGCGCCAGCGATCAATTTGGGCCGATTGGACAGGTCCGCAAGCATGCCCATGAACAGCCCTGCCACCGCATAGAAGAGCAAAAAGACAAGACCGGTCAGCAGACCATATTGGGTGTCCGTCAGGTTCAATTCCGGCTTGATGTAGTTGGCAAAACTCGCCAGCAGATTTCGATCGACGAAATTGAGGGTGTTGATGACGGTTAAAAGGAGCAGCAGGCCGTAGGGCGCTGCACTAACAGTACGGTCCGTCTGGACGTCTGAATTACGATCCATATCCTCACCCATCTCACCGTCCCCTGTGGAGATCTTGGTTGTTTGACCATTGAGACCGCAGTTTGACAGAGCGTCAACGCCCATCTTCAGCTTGCGATCTGCGAAAATAGGCGCAAAATGAGACCTTATGCCGCGACAATGGATCGAGTTCCTATCGACCAAGCGACAGCGGCAACGACAGGGGCAAGAGCGCAAGATGAGCAAGATTTGGGTTCGGGCAGGGATGGCGCTTGCCGTCGCCGCTGCAGTGTTGGGTTTTGGCATCAGCACCACCAAGGGCGTCGCGCCCTCGACGCTGGTGGCCAGCGAGCAAACGCCCTGGGGTCCGACCAAGGTCGATAATTTCCGCCTGACCGACCAGAACCTCCTGTCCAAAGAACTCTATCGGATGAGCGATGCCTCGGCGGTGGTGATCATCACCGTGCAAAATGGCTGCCCCATCTGTCGCAATACCGGCCCAGCCGTGAAGGCACTGATGTCGTCCTTCGCGGGCAAGGGCGTTGAGTTCATGATGCTCAACTCTACCCCCGCCGATACGCGGGAAGAGATCTTGGCTGAGGC
>CANKPO010000307.1 GCA_947484535.1 Caulobacteraceae bacterium | reverse complement strand
GGCCTGATGGAGGAAGGCGGCGTTCAGTTGACCGAGGGCCAGCGTTGCGAGACCCCGACCGCCTTTGCCAACTTCCCCGGCGAGGCGCTCTATGCCGCCCCGCCGCGCAGTTGGGCCGAGCGCGGCTATAACATCACCCGCTGGACGGACATGGCCACCGGCGGGCACTTCGCCGCCATGGAGGAGCCGGATCTGTTCGTCACGGACCTGCGCGAATGGGCAGCCTCGCTTTGATCCCTCGCTTTGACTTTGCCTCGGACAATACCGCCGGCATGGCACCCGAAGCGCTGGATGCCCTGATCGCCGCCAATCAGGGCACGGCCAGCGGCTATGGCAGTGATGACCTATCGCGTCAGGCGGCGGATGCTGTGCGCGCCTTTTTGGATGCCGATGCCGAGGTGCGGTTCGTGGCCTCTGGCACGGCGGCCAATGCGGTGGCTCTGGCCATGCTCTGTCGCCCTTTCGAGGCTGTCTTGGCCCATGAGCACGCCCATGTGACGGTCGACGAGACCGGGGCACCGACTTTTTTTGGCGGCGGATCGGGGATCATCCCCCTGCCCGGCCCCTCGGCAAAGATCGACCCGCAGGCCTTGGCCGATCATCTGAATGCGCCCGATAGCCCGCACCATCAGGCCCCTGCTGCCCTCAGCCTGACCAACAGCACTGAATATGGCACGGTCTATAGTGCCGCTGAGACCCGTGCCCTCATCGATCTGGCCAAGGCCAAGGGGGCGGGCGTGCATATGGACGGGGCGCGTTTAGCCAATGCAGTGGCCAGCGGCTTTGATCCGAAGGCCATTGCCCGGTTGGGCGTCGATGTTCTGGTACTGGGCGGCACCAAGGCCGGCATGTCCCCGACCGAAGCGCTGGTGGTGTTCGACAGGGGATTAACGCGGCGTCTGGATGCACGGCTCAAACAGGCCGGGCAACTGCCCTCCAAGGGCCGGTTCTATGCCGCGCCGTGGATCGGGATGCTGAACAGCGGGGCCTTCGTCACCCGCGCCGCCCACGCCAACCAGATGGCCCAGCGCCTCGCCGCCCTGATGCCCTTTCGGATCGTCCACCCGGTTCAGGCCAATGGCCTGTTCGTCGAGATGAGCAACACACAGCATCAGGCCTTGAGCGCCCAAGGGATTCAAGTCTACCGCGTCGCCGACGGTAGCGTCCGCTTCATGTGCAGTTGGGCCACCACGCCCGAGGCCGTCGATGGTCTGGGCGGGATGTTGCGGGGGGTGGTTTAGGCCACCTTCACCCGCGCCGCACTTTCAGGCAGGTCTTGACCAAAGGCGCGTTGGAAGAATTCGGCCACGGTGGCCCGTTCCAGCTCATCGCACTTGTTCAGGAAGGTCAGACGGAAGGCCAAGGCCACGTCCCCGCCGAAAATCTCGGTATTCTGCGCCCAGGTGATGACGGTGCGTGGGCTCATGACTGTGGAGATATCGCCGTTCATGAAGGCGTTGCGGCTCATATCGGCGACCCGAACCATGGACGAGATCAGGCGACGGCCTTCGGTCGTGTCATAGGACGGTGATTTGGCGATGACGATGTCGGCTTCGACGTCGTGCGGCAGATAGTTCAGGGTGGTGACAATAGACCAGCGGTCCATCTGGCCCTGATTGATCTGTTGGGTGCCATGATAGAGGCCGGTCGTGTCGCCCAGACCGATGGTGTTGGTCGTCGCGAACAGACGGAAGAACGGATTTGGCGTGATGACGCGGTTCTGGTCGAGCAGGGTCAGCTTGCCCTGAAGCTCCAGCACGCGCTGGATCACGAACATCACGTCCGGACGGCCCGCATCATATTCGTCGAAGACCAGCGCGATGGGCCGTTGCAGGGCCCAGGGCAGCATACCTTCGCGGAACTCGGTAATCTGCTTGCCGTCTTTGAGGACGATGGCGTCCTTACCGACCAGATCGATACGGCTGATATGGCTGTCGAGATTGACCCGAACCAGCGGCCAGTTCAGGCGGGCTGCGACCTGCTCGATATGGGTCGACTTACCCGTGCCGTGATAGCCCTGCACCATGACGCGGCGGTCAAAGGCAAAACCGGCACAGATGGCCAAGGTCGTCTGGGGATCGAACCTGTAGGTGGGATCTACCGCAGGCACGTGGCTGTCGGGCGTCGAGAAGGCGGGCACCATCATGTCGCTATCGACACCGAAGGTGTCGCGGATGGAAACCATCCGGTCAGGCTTGGCAAGCAACAGGGCGTCGGCGGCGGGTTCGGTCGTGTTTGTCATGCCTATTCAGTTATCGCGTTATCAGCGTTTAGCAAACCGGGGGGACGCAAAAAACTGTCTGTGAACGCAAGTTTGGTGCGTGCTGAGAACATCCTCGTCCTTCGACGGGCTCAGGATGAGGATGATTGGGAAATTCGCGTCATTGCGAGCGCAGCGAAGCAACCCACGGGTCTGACGCGGACCTGAGATGATGTTCCCCTAGGTTGCTTCGGCGCGGTGCGCCTCGCAATGACGCGGTGGACAGAAGTGGGATAAAACCCCCTACCCCCGCTTCGCGGGGACTTCCCCCAGAGGGGGAAGAGCAAGGCTATGAAAATCTTCCCCCTCTGGGGGAAGTGGCCCGAAGGGTCGCAGGGGGGCTTGTTTTCTTTCTTCCGCCGTCGCGGGGAACACGGTGGAGAGAAACGGTGGGCACCCCCTCATCCACCCCTCTCCCCCCCCCAAGGGGGCGAGGGCTTTGCCGTACGATCATAGCCCTCTCCCTGTGGGAGAGGGTTGGGTGAGGGCCTTGTTTGGGGCTTGCTTGCCCGCTCGCCCGTCAGGCCAGGCCGGCAGCCTTAAGGGTCTTATAGGCCTTGATCACGCGCTGAAGCTTGCCCTCGGCCCCACGGTCACCGCCATTAAGGTCAGGGTGGAAGCGGCGAAGAAGCTCAGTGTAACGCGCGCGGATGGCAGCGGGCTCAGCCGCCGCATCCATATCCAGATCGGTCAGGGCCGAGCGCTCGATCTTGCCGAGCTTGCGCTGATGGGCGACCTGCTCAGCCTCCTGGGCGGCCTTGCGCTGCGAGGCGCTGAACACACCCAAGGGATCACTGAAATC
>CANKPO010000306.1 GCA_947484535.1 Caulobacteraceae bacterium | reverse complement strand
TCGATCCGGGCGATCTGGGCGCGATCCCGACCGGCACCGGCCTTGACCATATAGACGCCTAGGGCCAGCACGAGAAAGAAGGCGAGACCGCGAAGCTCGACGACGCGAAAGCCACGAAACCGCCGGGTAAAGAGGTCAGACATCATCATGTCGCCGCTCCCCATGCCGGAGCTGCGGTTCTGACACCGGCGCGCAATTTGGCCGAGCGGGCGCGGGGATTGGTCGCCAGTTCTGCGTCCGAGGGGCCGCGCGCGCCGTTGAAGATCAGATCAAAGGTCGGGGCGGCAGCGCGTTGCACAGGCGGTGCATGACGCGAGCCAGATGGCAGACGGCCAGCCCGCTCGGTGAAGAACGCCTTGACGATCCGGTCTTCCAAAGAATGGAAGGTCACCACCGCCAAACGTCCGCCCTCGATCAGGACCTGCTCTGCTGCCTCTAGGCCCGCTTCCAATTCCGCCAACTCTTCGTTCACAACGATGCGCAAGGCTTGGAATACGCGAGTCGCAGGATGTATCGGTGCACCTTTTCGTCCGCCAACGGCCCTTTCGACCGTTTGTGCCAGATCAAGGGTGCTGGTGAAGGGGGTTTCAGCCCGGCGACGGACGAGAAAGGCGGCAATCCGGCGCGCGGCGCGTTCCTCGCCATAGACCCAAAACATCCGCGACAGGTCCGACGGCTCGGTGTCGTTGACGATATCGGCGGCTGTGCGCCCATGAGCGCCCATGCGCATATCGAGCGGCCCGTCACGCATGAACGAGAACCCCCGCTCCGGCTCATCAATCTGCATCGAGGACACGCCAATATCGAGGGCGACGCCATCACAGTGCGCATGCCCTTGCCCGGTTAAGGCCTGAGCCATAAGCGAGAACCGGGTCTCTAGAAGCGTAAAATGGCCCGTCGCCTTGAGAGGCTCGGCAAACTTGGCCGCTGTCGGGTCGCGGTCCAAGGCGATGACATCCGCCCCGGCTGCCAAGAGCGCGCGGCTATAACCGCCCGCGCCAAAGGTCCCATCGATAATCAGTTTGCCGGGCGCAGGTTCCAGCGCCGCAATCACCTCGCCCATTAGAACGGGAATGTGAGGGGCGACGTCGCTCATGATCCAGACCCGCGAGAGGCTTGCTGAGCGGCGCGCTGCTGGGTGCGCAGAGCCGACAGACCTTCGCGCGCGGCCTCGCGCTGAGCAGTGCGGTGCGCTTGGAAGGCATCGCGTGACCAGATCTGGAACCGGTCGCCCAGCCCGACGATCGACACCCAATCACTCAGACCCATCATCTCGCAAAGGCTCTCAGGCAAGGTGATGCGTCCGGCCGTATCAAACGACAGGGGCCGCATCTCGCCAAGGACCGAGGTCTCAAGGGCCAGCCGCAAGGGATCGCCGAAATCGAGCTCGGTCATGATCTTGGCATAGCGGTCCAGCAGGGCCGGACCCCCGGCCTCCAAACAGTCCGCTTCAAAGGCTGGGAAACAGTAGACGCCGTCAAAACCAGCGGAGGCGGGAATGACCGCAGATGGAACAGATTGAGCGAAGGCACGGAATTCCTGCGGCACCACAATGCGCCGCTTTGCATCTAGCTGTTTCTCAAAGGTCGAGAGAAACACCCCGCCTGCCCCTCATTGATGATGATCGCCAGCTTGACGACTGAACTGGGTTAACACGGGATGAATTGGGACACAATGACACTAAGCGACATTTGGGTGGAATTTTAGGGGATTTGAGGTGGGCAAAAGAAAACAAGACCCCCTTCGGCGCTGCGCGCCACTTCCCCCAAGGGGGGAAGATCATTGATGTGCAAATCTTCCCCCTTTGGGGGAAGTACCGGCGAAGCCGGGGTAGGGGGAAAGCCCTTTCCCCCCTTGAGGGGGAGAGGGTTGGGAGTGGGGGGGTGTATATCCACCTAAGTGAAAGGGTCTGGATCCCCGCCTTCGCGGGGAACGCGGATGGTCGGGGGAAAAACGGATCAGACGGCCTGTAAGCCGGGTTCTGTGCCGCCGCCCTTGCGGGCGACGCGACGATCATTCCTCTGGACCGGCCATTGCTGGACGGTTCTCGCGACCTACCCGGACGCCTCGGGCCGGTGAAGCCCTGCCCTGCATTCCCTTTCGAGAACCAAGGCGCGACGTCCCAATTTGGTCTTGCTCCAAGCGGGGCTTGCCTTGCCATCCCTGTTGCCAGGTCTGCGGTGGGCTCTTACCCCACCCTTTCACCCTTACCGACGCCGAAGCGCAGGCGGTTTGCTTTCTGTGGCGCTATCCCTAGGGTTACCCCCGGCGGGCGTTACCCGCCGCCTTTTCACCGTGGAGCCCGGACTTTCCTCGACCCCTGTTGCCAAGGACCGCGATCGCCCGGCCATCTGATCCGCCGCACAGATGAGGCCAGCAGCCTGCGGGGTCAAGGCCCCTGTCGATCTAGGACCCGGCGCGAAGCAGATGCACGAGGCGGGCGCGGGTCTCACCGTCGGCAATGCCATCGATGCGTTCGGGGCGCCAGTGGCGCTGAAAGGCCTTGAGGATGAGCGCGGTCTTGTCGTCAAACTGGCCGCTGGGCGCGCTGTCATAGCCAAGGCGCGTCAGGCCCGCCTGAAGGGCAAAGACCCCTGCCCCCTCATCGCCGATGGTCAAGGGCGCGCCCGGAGAGGCGGGCGGCTCGACCCACAGGCCATGGCCCGCCGCAGCAAGCCGCGCCCAAGGAAAGAGCTCGCCCGGATCGTCTTTGCGGTCCGGCGCGACATCGGAGTGGCCGATGATACGCCCGTCAGCGATCTCCCAGCGGCCTCTGATCTCATCCAGCAACGCAATCAGAGCGTCGATCTGGGCATCCGGAAAGGCGCGGTAGCCGAACTCGTGCCCGGGATTGACCAGCTCAATGCCGATGGAGACCGCGTTGATGTCGCGCTCGCCCTTCCAGAAGGAGACGCCCGCATGCCAAGCGCGGCGCTCTTCGGCGACCAGCGTAAAGATGCGGCCATCCTCTTCGATCAGATAGTGGGCTGAAACCTTGGCCTGATGGTCACACAGCCGCTCCAAAGCCGCCTGCCCGGTCTGCATGCCCGTATAGTGGAGCACGATC
>CANKPO010000305.1 GCA_947484535.1 Caulobacteraceae bacterium | reverse complement strand
TTGGCCAGCAAGACGAGGCGCACGGCCGCAAGGGCCTCATCCCGGCCTGCTCCCATCGGCACATCACCGGTAATGACCGCGATCTCGCCTTCAAGGTCACAGCCAAAGGCCTCATCCGCCAAGGGGATCGGATCGCGCGGACCCAGAAAGCCATCGGACCCGCCTTGGTACATGAGGGGATCGGTCCAAAAGCTGGTTGGCAGCTCAGCGCCTGCGGCCTGACGCAGCAGGGCGACATGGTTCACATAGGCCGAGCCATCAGCCCACTGAAAGGCGCGCGGCAAGGGGCTGGCAGCCTCATGTTCGTGAAACCGCGTGCGGGGCAGGCCGCCGGTTTCCAGACTGTGGGCCAGCGCCCGCAACATCGGCTCACAGCGGTCCCAATCGTCGAGGGCGGCCTGAAGGGTTGGCGCAACCTCATCGGCCAAAACATACCAAGCCAAGTCATTGGACACGACGACCAGACGGCCATCTCGGCCAGCGGCAGAACTGGATTTGAGCGAAGCGAGCTTCATAATGTATCTTTCCTGTTTGAACCCTTGAGCGCGGCCTTGATCGATTGAGGATTGTGGACACGAATTTTCTGGTTCCACCAGAGGCTTTAAAGTCCCACCCCTCGGCATGGGGGCACGAGACAGGGAGGCGCGAGTCTGGTACCGGAGAGGTTCAGTTTCGGGAGCCTCCATGCTGCACCGCCTCTATCATCAGGTCCTATCCCTTGCGGGCCATCGGCTCGCAGGTCTGTGGCTGGCCATTGTCGCCTTTACCGAAAGCTCGTTCTTTCCCATTCCGCCTGATGTCATGCTGGCCCCGATGGTGATGGCCAAGCCGGAAAAGGCCTATCACTATGCCGCGATCTGCACCGCCGCCTCAGTGGCCGGGGGCATTTTAGGCTATGCGATCGGCTTCTATCTGGAGCCGGTCGGCCATTGGGTCTTGGCCCTGACCGGCCATTCGGGCGGCGTGGCGAAGTTTCAAGACTGGTTTGCCGAGTGGGGCATCTGGCTGATTTTGATCAAGGGCCTGACGCCCATCCCCTATAAGCTGGTGACCATTGCCTCGGGCCTTGCCGCCTTCAGCTTCCCCATGTTCATCATCGCCTCGGTGATCACACGCGGCGCAAGGTTCTTTCTGGTCGCGGGCCTGATCAAACATTTCGGACCCCAGATGCAAGAGGTCATTGAGCGCCGCATGATGCTGGTCACCAGCGTCGTTTTGATCGTCCTTGTCGGCGGATTTGTCGCGGTCAAGCTGCTGGCCTAGGCAAGGGTTGGGCCATCTGCCCCTTGGGCTAGCCCCATGGATGGACTAGATTACTCTCTATGCGTTCTCTGATCCGTCCCCTTGCCCTTTGGCAGCCCCCTATCGCAGCCCTCGCCTCTGCGGCGTTGCTGGCTGTGGCCCATGGGTTTGAGCGGTTTGGTGGCCTGGCCCCCTGCACCCTCTGTTTGAAACAGCGGGAGGTCTATTGGGTGGCGCTGGGTCTGGGCCTTACGGGGTTTGCTTTTAGCCGTTTGAACGGGTCGGATCGTATCCGGCGCGGAGTCGCGATCGGACTGACCATCGTCTTTGCCTACGGCGCCTATCTGGCAGCCTATCATGCTGGGGCCGAGTGGAAATGGTGGCCGGGGCCGAGCACCTGTTCGGGCGTGGGAACCAGCGTCAGCGCGCAGGCCTTGGCTGATCTGCTCAATGGCGCGAAGATTGAGCCACCGCGCTGCGACGAAGCGGCCTGGGTCTGGCTGGGCCTATCCATGGCCGGGTGGAACTTTCTGGTCTATCTGGCGCTCGCGGCCTACAGCGCCGCCAGCGCCCTTTACAAGAAGGCTTAAGGCATGAGCGACAAGCCCATCCCTCCCCGTCCTGGCCTTGGGGCCCGCGATGCGCGGCTCGGCGAAATCCTGCGCGTTGACCATGCTGGAGAGCTCGGCGCGGTCCATATCTATCGCGGACAAAGGGCGGTCTTTGCCAAGGCCAAGGACAAGGATCGCATTGCGGGGCAATTGGCCGAGATGGAGGGCCATGAGGCCGTGCATCTGGCCGCCTTTGATCAGCTCCTGACCCGGCATCAGGTCCGCCCGACCCTGATGGCCCCCCTCTGGCGCGTGGCAGGCTTTGCGCTTGGAGCCGGAACCGCCCTGCTCGGCGAGAAGGCCGCCCATGCCTGCACCGCTGCGGTCGAGACCGTGATTGAGGAACATTACGCCGCCCAGATCGCCGAGATCGCCACCGACCGCCCTGAACTGGCCGCAGAGCTGAGCCGTTTTCGCGACGAGGAACTGTCCCACCGCGATCTGGCCGTGGCCGAGGGCGCGCTGGAGACCCCCGGCTATCCCCTGCTCGCCGGACTGATCCGCGCAGGCTGCCGCGTCGCCATCAAGATCAGCGAGCGCATCTAGGCCTTTCCTTTGCGGCCATTTGGACCAAGAGTGCGCCCATGAGTTTGGCAGACTTCCTTCGCCCCTGCGGCCCCGTGGTCGATACCGCTGCTGCCGAGCGGCTCTATGAGGTGCTGTCCAAGGCCGCTGAGCGCGACGGATGGATGGCAAGGCTCAAACAGGTCTGGCCGTCCCTAGAGCCGATTGCCGGGGCCTCGCCCTATCTAGCTGGACTGATGAGACGCGCGCCGGGCCAGCTTCGCCAAGCCCTAGAGGCCGAAGACCCCATAGCTGACATTCTGCGCCAAACCCAAGCGGTGGCAGACGAGACCGATCTGATTGCGGGTGCCAAGACCCTGCGCGCCCTCAAGGCCGATGCCCACCTGACCATCGCTTTGGCGGATCTCGGCGGGGTCTGGGACCTGAGCGCCGTCACCGGCAACATCACCGAATTTGCCGATCTGGCCGTCCAGTCTGCCTTGGCCATGGCCGTTCGCGCCGAGGTGACCAAGGGCCGATTGCTGCCCGCGCCGAACGAGGCAGCAGGCCCCATACCAGGGCTCTTTTGCATCGCCATGGGCAAGCACGGGGCCTTCGAGCTGAACTATTCCAGCGATATCGACATCTCGATCTTTTATGAGCCCGACCAGATGTTGGTGCCGCCCGGAGGCGATGCGCAGGCCGTCGCTCTGGCGGTGACA
>CANKPO010000304.1 GCA_947484535.1 Caulobacteraceae bacterium | reverse complement strand
TCTTCCCAAGAGGGCAAGGGCAGAGAGGCCCAGTCCAGCCCCAACAAGGGCCCGATAGTGGAGCTCATCGGTAAAGAGTGTTCCGATCAGCGCCACGGCCCCAAGATCATCGACGATGGCGAGGGTTAGGAGAAACAGTCGTAGCGATCCGGGCAGGCCCCGGCCCGCCAAGGCCAAGATGGCGACGGCAAAGGCAATGTCGGTGGCCGTCGGGATCGGCCAGCCGCGCAGAGCGCCTCCGGGGCCTAGGTTGATCAGGGTGTAGACCAGAGCCGGACCGATCATGCCGCCAAGCGCTGCGATCAGGGGCAGGGCCAGTTTGCGCGCGCTCGACAGTTCGCCCTTCAGGACCTCGTACTTGATCTCCAGGCCGACCACATAGAAGAAGATCGCCATCAAGCCGTCCTTGATCCATTTCTGGAACGGCTTGGTCTCAATAAAGTCGCCAAACTGGACGGTGAAGGGCTGATGGACGAAGGCCCAGTAGGCGTCCTTGTGATTTGAATTGGCGACGATCATGGCGGCAAGGGCCGCGATGATCAGAAAGAGGCCCGATGCCGTCTCTGTCTTTAAGAAGTCGAGGGTAGGGCGGCGAGGCATGGGCTTTTCCTGCGACCGATCAAGATCAAATCAAGGGCTTGCCCCCGTCTTACGCGCTGGCGGACTGCCCGCCAAGCCTTAGCGCGACGCGGGACTTGAAACCCTGGGCTAATATCGGCATGGGAAAGGGATGGCACCTTTCTCCTCCTTGACCAGCCCGGCCTATCGACCCGACCCGCTCTATAGGACCTTGGGGGCGGACTATGCCGACCCAGTCGAGCCCGCCGATTTTCCGCAAGCGATCATCCGCTTTCGCAATGTCCGGGCTTCGGCCAGCGTTGGCCTAGACGGTTTGAGCGATGCCGACTGGATCGCCGCCTTTGCCCGGTTCGAGCCCTTGCCCGGAAATCAGCCCCAGCCCTTGGCCATGCGCTATCACGGCCACCAGTTTGGGGTCTATAATCCCCAGCTCGGCGATGGTCGCGGCTTTCTCTATGCCCAACTGCGTGAGGCCCCGCCCGAGGAGGGCGCGCCCATGCGGCTGCTCGATCTGGCCACCAAGGGCACGGGCCGCACGCCCTGGTCCCGCAGCGGCGATGGCCGATTGACCCTCAAGGGCGGCGTTCGAGAGGTGCTGGCCGCCGCCATGCTGGAAGCCCAGGGCGTGCCGACCTCGCGGGCCTTTAGCCTGATCGAGACGGGCGAGGCGCTCGAGCGCAATGATGAGCCCAGCCCGACCCGCTCGGCGGTTTTGACCCGGCTATCCCACAGTCACATCCGCTATGGCACCTTCCAGCGTCACGCCTATTTCCAGCGCCCGGACCTGATCCGCCGCCTGATCGACCATGTCGGTGCGGTCTATGATCCCGCCATCTTGACCGTCGACGGGGATGGGCCGCGTGCCTTGACCTTCTTGACCGGCGTGATGCAGCGCGCCGCTGTGACGACCGCGCGCTGGATGGCGGCGGGGTTTGTCCATGGGGTGCTTAATACGGACAATATGAACATCACAGGTGAGAGCTTCGATTACGGTCCCTATCGCTTCTTGCCCTATAATGACCCCAACTTTGTCGCCGCCTATTTCGACCAGAACGGCCTCTATCGATTTGGCCGTCAGCCGCAGGCCGTGCTCTGGAGCCTCAAGCAACTGGCCGGATGCCTGACCGATCTGGCCGACGAGGCCGACCTTGCCGAGGTGCTCAACGGCTACGCCGTGACCTATCGCGAGGCCCTGTGCGACGCCATGTTCGCGCGTCTGGGGATCAGGCGCCGAGGGGATGAGCGCGACCCCGCGCTGGTCAATGCCGCCTTCCAAGCCTTGGGCGAGGCTGATCCCGCCCTGCGCTGGGAGCCGTTCTTCTTTGATTGGTTTGCGGGGGTAGCCTCTGAGGCGCGGGCCATGGGCGGCGTGCGGGCTGGCCTCTATACCGGCCCCTCGTTCCAAGCCTTCAGATCAGCCTTGCAGGGATTTGAACCGGATCGTCCCGAACGGCTCAGCCACGCGATTTTCCAAACCGAAGAGCCACAGGAACTGCTGATCGAGGAGATCGAGGCCATCTGGAGCGCGATCGCTCAGTCGGATGATTGGACGCCGCTGTCGAGAAAGCTAGACGCGATTGCCTTGACCGCAGAGGCAAGGCTTTAAAGCCTAGGCTAGGCACCAATCCAAAACCCGCGATAGGGTCTGATGATGCGACTGTGGAACCAATGATCCGAAAATCACGCACAGAACGAAGGTCAAACGTCTGACCATTAGATCCTCCCATGTCTTAGTCTTATTTCTGTTACAATCATTAGTGTAACTTTACCGCGCCGAAGGCAAGGCCAATTCGGCTCTGGTCATCCGCGCAAATTATGGTCTTATCCTCGCCAGGAAGAGCGACATTTGAGCGCGCGATAGAATGGGAATTGAGAAGATGTTGCTTCTGATCTGTGGATTGGTTCTGTTTTTGGGCTGCCATAGCCTGCGCGTTGCCCCGGCAAGCCTGCGGGACGGACTGGTCCAACGCCTTGGGGCTGGCGGGTTTAAGGGGCTCTATTCGATTGTCTCCCTGATTGGCTTTGCCCTGATCATCTGGGGCTATGGCCAAGCGCGACTGAGCCCATCTGTGGTCTGGCTGCCGCCCGTGGCCACCCGCCACATCGCCGTCCTGCTGATGTTGCCTGCCCTGATTTTGATGATCGCGACCTATGTCCCAGCCAATATTGTGAAAGCCAAGCTGCACCATCCGATGGTCCTGTCGGTCAAGGTCTGGGCTCTGGCCCACCTGCTCAGCAATGGTAATCTGGCCGATATTGTGCTGTTCGGATCGTTCCTGATATGGGCGGTTTTGGCCTTCCGCGCCGCCCGCCAGCGCGACCGCGCCAACCCCACCGAGGCGGTGCCGTCCAAGCCGCTGGGCCTAATACTGACCCTCGTGCTCGGCACCGGCGCCTGGGCTGCCCTGATCATGGGCGGCCACCGCCTCTTGGTCGGCGTCAGCCCGTTTGGGGGGTAGTCTTATCGGACGAAGGGGGCAGGGCGTGGCGTCCCGTAGAGGACTC
>CANKPO010000303.1 GCA_947484535.1 Caulobacteraceae bacterium | reverse complement strand
TTAGCGATGGTCCGCTCAAGAAGGGCGCGCGTTGGTATCGCGGCGATCTACATGTCCATACAGGACACAGCGATGGTTCTTGTCTTAGCCGGGAGCAGAAAAAGATCCCTTGTCCGGTCTTTCGCAGTCTGCAGACCGCGGTTGAGGCCAAGCTCGATTTTGTGGCCATTACGGAACATAACGCCACCTCACATTTTCAAGCCCTGAGAGAGCTCCAGCCCTATTTCGACGATCTGCTCCTAATTCCCGGGCGCGAAGTGACGACCTTTAAGGGCCACGCCAATCTGTTCGGCGTGGTTGATCCGGTCGAGTTTCAAATCGGCACCGCCCACGCCCCCACCTTAATCGACGTGCTAAGCAAGGCCCATGACCTCGGCGGGTTGGTCGCGATCAATCACCCCTCTCTGCCGTCGGGTGAGATCTGCATGGGCTGTGGTTGGACGGCGCAGACCCCTTGGTCAGAGATTGAGGCGATTGAGGTCATCAATGGTGGAACTGTGCGCTCGGCAGGGGGGCAGGCTGAAGCGCTCAGCGGCATCGGCTTTTGGCAAAAGCAGTTGGACGCGGGCTATCCGGTCACGGCCATTGGCGGCAGCGACAATCATGATCCCGATCGTCCCGTCGACGAGGCGAGTGCTATCGGCCAGCCGGTCACGGCCGTCTTTGCGCAGGGGCTTGATCAGGCCAATATCCTAGCGGCGATCCGTACAGGACAGGTCTTGATCGACCTTGACCCTGCACGGCAGCGGACCTTGGACTTTAGGGCCGAGCGCGGCGGTCAGGTCGTGCCCATGGGGCAAAATCTAAGCCTATCGAAGGACGGCGCTGTTCGGTTCTCGGCAACCTTGACCAATGGTGAGGGCACCCGGTTGGAGGTGATCGATTCAACGGGGACGGTGACGGTTCTAACGCCCCTAACCAAGGCGATAGAGGAACGCTGGTTTACCCTCAAGATGGACCATCAGCAGCGCCGCTGGGTCCGGTTGAACCTTCGCGCTGCCGATGGACGGCTACTGATGATCAGCAACCCCATCTATATCAATTTCAAATCGCCGCGCTTTCAGCCCTGAACGAAGACCTTTTTCAGTTCGTTCTTGAGGATCTTGCCATTGGCGTTGCGGGGCAGGGTTTCGGGCCAGAAGACGACCTTGACCGGCACCTTGAAGGCGGCCAGACGCTCGGCGACAAACGCGCGTAGCTCCTGCTCGGTGGCGTGGGCTCCGGCCTTGAGGGTCACGACCGCGGCAGGCTCTTCGCCCAGTTGCTTATGGTCGATACCAACAAGGGCCGCGTCCATGACGGCGGGATGCTCATAGAGGACGCTTTCGACCTCGACGCAGTAGATGTTCTCACCGCCCCGGATCAGCATGTCCTTGGCCCGGTCGACAATGTAGCAGAAGCCTTCCTCGTCGATCCGTGCCAGATCGCCCGTGCGAACCCAGCCATCAATGAAGGTCTGGGCCGTGGCTTCAGGCTTGTTCCAATAGAGTTTGGCGACGTTCGGACCCTTGCCATAGAGCTCGCCCACTTCACCCGCAGGTAGCTCACGTCCATCGCCGCCGAGGATCTTCATCTCACAGACCGGGACGGCAGGACCGCAGCTGTCCGGGCGGTTGGAATAGTCCTCGCCCTGATGGTGGGTAAAGGTCGCCGAGGTCTCGGTCATGCCCCAGCCGTTGCCGGGCAAGGACTTGGGGAAGGTTTCAACGATCTTGCGGACCAGTTCAGGGGCCGAAGGTGCGCCGCCGTAGGACACGCTTTCAAGGCTGGAGAGGTCATAGTTGGCACGGGCAGGGTGCTCGATCAGCTGCCAGGCGATGGTGGGAACGCCGCCGCAGCCCGTGACCCGCTCACGCTCGATCAGCTGCATAGCCAGTTCCGCCTCCCACTTGCGCATCAGGACCAGCTTGGCACCGGCAAAGAGCGAGGGGGAGAGGACCGCGAAACAGCCTGTGGCATGGAAGAAGGGCACGGAGAGCAGGGTACATTTTTGGGGCGCACTTGGATCAGCCACCGGCGGGGTCTCTCCCCGGCGCAGATAGGTCCGTGCTCCCGAAATGGCCGAGGCCATGATGTTGGAGACGATGTTGCGGTGGGTGCCGAGTGCGCCCTTGGGCTTTCCCGTCGTGCCCGACGTATAGAAGATCGTCGCATCATCTTCGGGCGTGATCTCGACCTCTGGGAGCGGCAGGTCTGGAAGGTCCTTCCAGCTATTGGTGGTGCCAATCACATCTTCCAACCGATGGACCATCGGATGGGCGCTCTCTTCGCTCTGACGCGAGACATAGATGCGCTGCAGGTCAGCGCAGTTGGGCAGGTGCTCGCGCAGGCGCTCCATCCGCTCCGCATCGACAATCAAGATCTTCGAACCGGAATCGGTCAGGCCATATTCCAGCTCAGAACCGGTCCACCAGGCGTTCAGCGGCGTGACGATGGCACCGGCAATGGTCGCGCCAAAGAAGGCGACGGGCCATTCGGGGAAGTTACGCATGACGATCGCCACCCGGTCACCCTTGACCACGCCATTGGCGACCAGATCATGGGCAAAGGTCAGGCAGGCCCGCGAAAAGGCCTCGAAGGTGGCGCGCTCGTCCTCATAGACCAGAAAGTCCTTCTCCCCATGGGCGCGGCCCAGCAACATCACATCGCGCAAGGTTGGGGGTGCATTTTTCCAGACCCGCATATTGACGCCTCGGATAACCATCTCCTCCATCTCGAAGGGCTGTCCCGGTGCGGTCAGCAGGGCGTGGGCCTCTGCAATCGACATGGCGGGCCAAGGGGCGGCGGGGGCGTTGGTCATGGGGTGTCCTCGTGAACTCTTGACGCGTCTCTCAAAACTGCGCGCCTCTGTGCGAGCAAACATAACCGAGCCATGGATGTAAACAGTTGTTTGAGGTTCGAGGGCGTTCCTTGGAATTCGATGGCCTAGCAGACCCCAAAAGGCTGCTGACGCAGGTGCCAGCAGCCTAATCTTGGTGGTCGAGTTCAAACCCTATTGGACGACTTGATAGCGTCCATTGGCGTCGGCACAGACCCGAACAAAGCGCTTTTGGACGCTGCCATCAGGCATATAGATCGGGCTTTCGGCCAGTGTGCACTGATC
>CANKPO010000302.1 GCA_947484535.1 Caulobacteraceae bacterium | reverse complement strand
TCACCGCATAGAAGGGCGCGCTTGGCGTTGGCACGCCTGCTGTGGTCAGACGGGTACGGGCGCGGTCGAGGTTAAAGCCACCCGCCTTGTAGCCGCGAGCGTAGGACGCGTAGGTCATGACGCTTGGCGTGAAACGGTAAGACGCCTTGACGGTGCCGCTCCATTCGCTTTCGGTGCGCGACTGGTTGACATTGACCTTGTTGAACGCAGGATCGGTCCAAGGGAAGCAGAGCGAGGCTGCGAAGCAGACGCCGCCCGTGCCGGCGTTGCGATATTGCGAGTTCAGGGTCTTTTCTTCGTTGGTGTAACGAAGGCCCATTGTCACTTCGAGCTTGTCCGTCACCGCATAGGCATTGTTGGTGAACAGGGCGATGCCCTTGGCTTCCTGTTCGTGATCATCGGTCTGGCCTGTGCCAGGCACGTAGAACGATGCAGGCAGGGTCGTGCCGGCCAGAGCGCCGATGAACGACCGGTAGCTGTTGCCGAACAACAGGTGGGTGCCGCCATTGAGCTTTTCTTGCGTGGCGAAAACGCCGACCAGCCAGTTTAGCTTGTCCGCCTGGCCTGCCAGACGGAACTCTTGGCTGAGTTGGTCAAACTCGGTGTAGTTGACCCCGCTGTCAGGACGGTACCAGATGTCCGCACCCGAGAAGTCGGAATCTTGACCATTGATGGTCTTCCAGTTGCGCCAAGCCGTGATCGAGGTCAGCTTCGCACCGCCGAGCCATGGGGTGGCCCAGTTGGCTTCGACGGACAGGCCCTTGTCTTCGATCTCTTGCGTCGTGTCGCGGTTGGAATAGGTCATCCGCGAGCCTGGATCGACAGGGTTCAAGGTGGTGGCAACGCCGCCGGTCAGGCTGTTGAACAGACCCTGCACGCCAGCCGCGCGGACCACTTGCACGGCCGCACAGCAGTATTCGTCACGCTTGGTGAAGTCTGCGATGACGCGGAAGTCCAGATCTGAGGTCGGCGTGGCCAGCAGTTGGCCGCGGACGCTATAGAAATCCTGGTTGGCATCTTCGTTAATGGTACGAGGACCATTGACGGTGCGCACATCATAGAAGCCGTCGCGCTGACGCTTGGCGACAAAGAGGCGACCAGCCAGCTTATCTTCGATGATCGGGCCGGTGACAGAGGCCGAACCCCCGATGGTGCCATAGTTGCCCACGGTCAGCTCGCCGTTCGCACCAAAGTCAAACTTTGGAGTTGCGCTGAGGATGCTGATCACGCCAGCAGAGGTGTTCTTGCCGAACAGGGTGCCTTGAGGACCCTTCAGCACTTCAACCCGCTCCAATTCGCCCAGATCGCCAAAGCCAACGCCGTTGCGTGGACGATAGACGCCATCGACGACGACGCCGACGGAGGATTCGAGACCTGGATTGTCACCGACAGTGCCGATGCCGCGGATACGGGCGGTGGTGACGGTTTCGTTGGAGGTCGAGGTGACCATCAGGCCTGGTGTCAGGATGGTCAGGTCCTTGATGTCCTTGACGCCTGCATCTTGCAGTAGCTTTTGTGGCAGAGCGGTGACCACGATGGGCACATTTTGCAGGCTCTGCTCGCGCTTTTGAGCGGTGACGACGATCTCGTCGACCTGACGGCCTGCCTCTTGGGCGTTGGCGCTACCAGCAAAGGCAGCGAGTACGGCGACGGAGGCCGTATATTTCAGAATGTTTGCGATACGCAATGAACTTCCCCGGCGGTTGTGCGGTCCCTATTTCGGGTTCCCGCGTTACGCTCATTTCCGGCTTATGCCTGTTCGAGCTTGCCCGAACCATAGGGAGGGTCGGTTGGGACGCAAGGTGCAAGCCCTTGTGCGTCAAGGCTTTCCTTGTGGTGTGACTCAAATGAAACAGATTAGGTCTCGTCCGGAGCCATTTCGCCACTTTGGCGCCTTTTTTGTGCTGCGAAATTGAGCACTGCGAAGGCGAGCGCGGTGGAGGCGACCGAACCGACGACGACGCCCAGCCGAATCTGCGTTTGAATTAGGGCGTCTCCTGCGGCAAAGGCGAGGCCACCGATGAACAGGCTCATGGTGAAGCCAATACCGCACAGCACGCTGATTCCATAGAGCTCTAGCCAAGTTGCCCCGGTCGGCTTGCGTGCCAGACCCGTCTTTACCGCTAGGGCGATGCAACCCAAAACCGCCACCTGCTTGCCGAAGAACAGGCCCGCCGCGATGCCGAGGGGGAGGGGTGCCAGAACGTCGCGTAGATTGAGCCCCTCGAGCGTAAAGCCGGCGGCGGTAAAGGCAAAGAGCGGCAAGATCCCATAGGCGACATAGGGGTGCAGGCTGTGCATGAACAGCTTCAGCGTCCCTTCCTGTCCGGGCTTTTGCGGCGCAATCGGCACCAGCATGGCGCAGGCGACCCCGGCCAGAGAGGTGTTGATCCCAGACTTGAGCGTAAAGGCCCAGACCACGACAAACCCAATCACATGGAAGGCGAGCGGTGCCCCCTTCCATCTTCCCAAGAGGGCAAGGGCAGAGAGGCCCAGTCCAGCCCCAACAAGGGCCCGATAGTGGAGCTCATCGGTAAAGAGTGTTCCGATCAGCGCCACGGCCCCAAGATCATCGACGATGGCGAGGGTTAGAAGAAACAGTCGTAACGATCCGGGCAGGCCCCGGCCTGCCAAGGCCAAGATGGCGACGGCAAAGGCAATGTCGGTGGCCGTCGGGATCGGCCAGCCGCGCAGAGCGCCTCCGGGGCCTAGGTTGATCAGGGTATAGACCAGAGCCGGACCGATCATGCCGCCAAGCGCAGCGATTAGGGGTAGGGCCAGTTTGCGCGCGCTCGACAGTTCGCCCTTCAGGACCTCGTACTTGATCTCCAGCCCGACCACATAGAAGAAGATCGCCATGAAGCCGTCCTTGATCCATTTCTGGAACGGCTTGGTCTCAATAAAGTCGCCAAACTGGACGGTGAAGGGCTGATGGACGAAGGCCCAGTAGGCGTCCTTGTGATTTGAATTGGCTACGATCATGGCGGCAAGGGCAGCGATGATCAAAAAGAGGCCCGATGCCGTCTCTGTCTTTAAGAAGTCGAGGGTAGGGCGGCGAGGCATGGGCTTTTCCTGCGACCGATCAAGATCAAATCAAGGGCTTGCCCCCGTCTTACGCGCTG
>CANKPO010000301.1 GCA_947484535.1 Caulobacteraceae bacterium | reverse complement strand
TGGCCAATGGCGTTCGCATCGTCTGCGACCCCATGCCCGGGCTCGAGACCTTTGCCCTATCGGTCGTGATCGGACGCGGCGCACGCTATGAGACGCAAGACCAGTCCGGCTGGTGCCACCTGCTCGAACATATGGTCTTTAAGGGCGCAGGCTCTCGCTCTTCGCGCGACATTGTCGAACATATTGAGGCGGAAGGCGGCAATATCAATGCGGCCACCGGCTATGAACGGACCAGCTTTCAGGTGCGGGCGCTCAAGGGTGGCCTGCCACTGGCCATGGAGATCGTCTCCGACCTGATCCGCCGCCCGACCTTAGTGCCCGCCGACATGGTTCGTGAAAAACAGGTCATCGCTCAGGAGATCGCCGAAGCGGCCGATGCCCCCGACGACTATGTGTTTGATCTGGCCCAAACCGCCGCCTTTGGAGCCCATCCTCTGGGTCGCCCCATCCTTGGCACCTCGGCCAGCGTCGAGACCGCAACCCCCCAGTCGCTCGAGGCCTTCCGCGCCCGTCTCTATGACCCCTCGGCCATCGTCGTCTGCGCGGCCGGTGCGGTGGATGAGGCTGAACTATTGGCCCTGTCAGAGCGCTGGTTTGGCGATGCGCCCGCCTCGGGTCTGGACCTGTCTGCCACAGCGCCAGAGCCGGTTCAATTTGTTGGCGGGGCTCAGCCCAAGGTGCGGCGCTTGGAACAGGCCCATCTGGTCCTGATGCTTCCGGCCCCCAGCGCTCGCGATGATGACTATTTTGCCCTGCGGGTCTTTTCGGAGATCTTAGGCGGCGGCATGTCCTCTCGTCTGTTCCAAGAGGCCCGTGAGCGGCGCGGTCTGGCCTATGCCATCGATGCCTATGCCGACACCTACGCCGATGCCGGAGTGCTGGGCGTCTATGCCGGATGCGCGGCCAAGGACGGGCTAGAATTGGCCAAGGTCACAGCCGGTGAGATTATGGGCCTTGCCGAGCGGACTGAACCTGGCGAACTGGCGAGAGCCAAGGCGCAGCTCAAATCCTCGCTCTTTATGGCGCGGGAGTCGGCCCTTGCCCGCGCAGAGCAGGCGGCCGGTCAGGTCCTCTTGTTTGACCGGCTGTTCAGCACAAAAGAGATCGGCGCCGCCATCGATCAGGTCGAGGCCAGTGACGTGCAACGCCTCGGCTCAAGCCTTCTAGAGCCGCGCATAACGGCCACGGCCGCCTTGGGTGCCAAGGGTGCAGCGGCAGCGGCCGAGGGCTTTAGCCGCGCGCTCCACGGCTAGGGAAGGGCGCGATTAGCGCTTCGCCGCCGACAGGTCACGGATGGGTTTAAACTCTGAGCCAGAGCGCCATTCGGGCCAGCGGGCCGAATTGGCGAGCTTTAGTCCGATCTCATAGAACAGGGCGACATCTTGGGCCGCGCCGCGCAGGTCCCAGTCGGGTTTCCAGACATCGCAGGTCTGGTGATAGCAGTTGGCCGTATAGTCCGCGACCCAGCGATCTCCCGCCGCTCGTCCGCCCTCGACCAGATCGGCACCGCCGCCCAGTCCCATCAAGAGCAGGACCGGCACGCCGCGTTTGGCGACTGAGAAGTGGTCGGCGCGGTAAAAGAGCGCCCGCTCGGGCTTGGCATCGGGGGTGATGGTACGGCCCTGCTTGGCAGCGGCTGCGGCCAGGTCATCTTCCAGTTCATTTTGGCCATAGCCGACCAAGACAACATCCTTGGCCGGGCCGGCCGTTTGAAGCACATCCATGGTCAGGTTGGCGACCGTCGTTTCCAGCGGCAAGGTCGGATGGACGGCATAGGTCTCTGAACCCAGCAGGCCGCGCTCCTCTGCGGTCCAGGCGGCGAAGACGAGTGTCCGGTCAGGGCGAGGTCCCTTGGCGAAGGCCCTGGCCAACTCGATCGTGCCCGCAACGCCAATCGCATCATCGGCAGCGCCGGGGCGCACGGTGCGGCCTTGGGCATCCGGCTTACCCACCCCATAGGCATCCCAGTGGGCGGAGAACATGATGCTCTCCAGCGGGCGGGTCTTGCCGGTCAGCTTGGCCAACACATTGTGGCTTTCGACGGCGGTAAACTGATTGCCGAGTTTGGCGCTGAACCGGGCGCCGGGCAGGGTGACGGGCTGGAAATCAGACTGGCGCGCCTGCTGTTTCAGAGCCTGAAGGTCCAGCCCGGACTGCTGAAACAGGCGCGCGGCGACCTCCTGCTGGATCCAACCTTGCAGCGGCACGCGCTCCTTGATCGGATCGGCGCGAACAATATCGAAACTTTCGCCCCCCGGTGCGGTGACCGTGCTCCAGCCATAGCCTGCGCCCGGCGTGTCGTGGATGATCAGAAGGCCAGCAGCGCCGCGCCGTGCGGCCTCTTCGAACTTGTAGGTCCAGCGGGCGTAGTAGGTGGCGGCGAGGCCTGAAAACTTGCCATAGGCACCGTCGGCGGGTTTGGCCTCAAAGTCAGGATCATTGATCAGCATGACCAAGATTTTGCCCCGCACATCAACGCCCTTGAAATCATCCCAGCCGCGTTCGGGGGCGGACACGCCATAGCCGACAAAGACCATCTCGGCCCTATCCACCGAGACCTCAGCGGTTGGGCGTTGGCTGGTGAGATAGAGGTCCTTGGCTTGGATGAGCGGGGTTTCCCCCGCCTTGGTCGAGAGGCTGAAGGTGCTGGCGGGACTGACCTGAAAGCGGATTAGCGGCACGCGCTGGGTCCAGCCGCCATTTTCCCCGCCCGGCTCTAGGCCGAGATCTTTGAACCGCTGGGTCAGATAGGCGATGGTTTTGGTTTCACCGGCTGTGCCGGGATTGCGGCCCTCAAAGTCCTCTGAGGCCATGACCTTGATCGTCTCAGACAGCTCTGCCGGATCGATTGGCCCAGAGCCCTGATAAGCAAAGGCAGGCCGGTCTTGCGCTAGGGCGCCACCAAGAGCAGCGGCGGACCACAGGGCGGCGGTGAGGGCTGCGAGACGAAGCATGGCGGATCCTAATCAAATCGTGCCGGTATGGGAGAGTCTAACGGCGAAAGCCCCGCGCTCCGGAGGGAGGCGGGGCCAATTCGTCGTCGATCACCGAAGGTCTCTTAGTCGAGACGCAGGTTGTCGGCGGAAGCCTTGCCGGTGCGGCGATCGGCTTGCAGGTCGTAGGAC
>CANKPO010000300.1 GCA_947484535.1 Caulobacteraceae bacterium | reverse complement strand
GGGTCTTGGGCCCCGAACAGCTCTTGGGTCAGCATCAGCATGCGGCCCTCATCCTCTTCGGGCACGCCCAGGATGCTCATGATTACATGCAGCGGAAAGCCCATAGCCACGTCGCGCACAAAGTCACAGCGGCCATCGTTGGCCGCGCCATGGGCTGCCATCCGGTCGACCGAGGCCTTGGCAATGGCGCGGATCTGATCTTCCAGCTTGCGAATATTCTGCGGCATGAACCAGCCCTGGGTCAGGGCGCGATATTTTGGATGGTCTGGCGCATCCATCTGAACCAGCGAACGGATCAGGTGCGGACTGCCGCCGGTGATCTCCTTGGTCCGCTCTAGGCCCTCAATGGTGGTCAGGGTCGTGGGCAGGTCGCCGCTGTGGAACAGGTCGTTCTGGCGGCTGATCTCAAGGATGTCGGCATGTTTGGTCACCACCCAGAACGGCTCAAACCCGTCAATATGGGCCCGGCCCAGAGGGTTATTGGCGCGCAGCCAGGTGTAGGTGTCGTGCAGACGATCATCGGCATAGGCCGCGGGGTCTACCAGATTGACGGCCAATTCCGAGGCGATAGCGAGGTCTTGGGTGCTCAACGGCTTATCCTCCACAGGGGCGCTGGTCCGAGCGTGATGGCGCGGTTGCAGCGATCTTTGCGACCGATAGGCAGCAGCCTTGCAGGTCGGTTCAATCTCTATCTAAATGGCGATCAGGTAAAAGACAAAGATTTAGGCGAGAAACCCCCATGAAGATCACAGCTGTTGTTGCTCGCACCCCGGGCGCGGACTTTACCCTCGAAACGGTCGAGCTTGACGAGCCGCGCGCCGATGAGATTCGGGTGCGCATCCATGCGGTGGGCCTATGCCACACTGACCTTGTCGCGCGAGACGGTGCCATGCCTTTCGCCCTGCCTGCGGTGCTCGGGCACGAAGGGGCGGGCGTGGTCGAGGCGGTCGGGGCTGACGTGACCAAGGTTGCGACCGGGGACCGGGTGGCGATCACCTTCCGCTCCTGCGGGGCCTGCGCGCGGTGCAAAAGCGGTGATCCGGCCTACTGCCATTCCATGCCAGCCATGAACTATATCGGCATGAGGCTCGATGGCTCCAAATCCATCCATCAGGACGGCGCCGATCTGGCCAGCAACTTCTTTGGCCAGTCCTCCTTGGCCACCCACGCCCTGACCTATGAGCGCAATCTCATCAAGCTGCCTGCGGACATGCCGTTCGAGGTCGCCGGACCGATGGGCTGCGGCATCCAGACGGGGGCGGGCGGCATTATGAAAGCTCTGGCCTGCGAAGCTGGTTCCAGCCTCCTGATCCTCGGCGGCGGGGCGGTGGGCCTCAGCGCGGTGATGGGGGCTAAGATACAAGGCTGCGGCACGGTCATTGTCGTCGAGCCCCATGCGGTGCGCCGCAGCCTTGCTCTCGAGCTTGGCGCAACTCACGTCATCGATCCGGTGGCCGAGCCCGATCTGGCCGCCGCCGTGCGGGCCATTGTCGCCATTGGTGTGGACTATGCTTTTGATACGACCGGCCGTCCCGACACCCTGACTGCGACCATGGCCTGCCTTGGCCCCAAGGGCGTCTTTGGTATTGTCGGCATTCCGCCTGCAGGCACACCCATGCCAGGCGATCTGGGCACGGTCCTCACCTTTGGCCAAACGGTGCGCGGCATTATCGAGGGTGACAGCGATCCGGATGTCTTCCTACCCGAACTGATGACCCACTGGCGCGAAGGCCGTCTGCCGCTCGAACGCCTGATCAAGACCTTCCCCCTGGCCCAGATCAACGAGGCCGTCGTCGCCCAACACCACGGCGACTGCGTCAAGGTCGTGCTGCTGACCTGAGTTTCCCCTCACGCCGCCGAGGCGGCTGCCGTCAGAACGGTGCGGTAGCCGGTTTGGACCTCCATCTGGGCGGTGAAGCCCTTGGCGGCGAGGATGCGGTGGGCCTTGGGCAGGTTCCAGCAGGGCATGTGCATGAACATGTGATGCTCGCAGTGATAGTTGACCCAATAGGGCGCGATCAGCATGCGCTCGATCAGATTGGCCTTGGTCGTGCGGGCATGGCGCAGGGGGTCGGGCTCGTCCTTGGCCACTAGCGCATGTTCTGCGATGTTGCGCAGCCGGGTGATCATCGGAAACCAGGTGGCCATCGGCACCAACCACAGGACCACATAGATCCAGCCATAGCCGACAAGGCTAAAGACCGTCAGGCCCACACCATTGGCGATCAGAAACCGGCGATGGCGGCGCAGTTCTGCTATGATGAGAGGCAAGATCGGCTGACCTGGCTTGCGGTTCTTGATCCGATTGTAGGAAGAGCCGAACCGCTGCTTGAAGAAGGTGCGTCCGGTCAGGTCCCGCGCGATCTTGCGGCGCAGAGAGGTCGGCGTGATCGGGAACGGCGCGGATAGGACCAGATCCGGATCCTCGGCCTGCTGGGCGAACTTATGGTGCTGCAGGTGGTAGTCGCGATAGCGCTGAACCCCCGGCGAACAGAACCATTCGGCCACCCAATCATTGATCTTGAGATTGGGATGCAGCGCGCCGTGGGCCGCATCATGCTGAAGGATCGCGAGGCCAAGCTGCCGGGCACCGACAATCATAATGCCAAAGGGAATGGTCATCGGCCAAATCGCACCCACAACCATGGTCAGGCCGACAACAGCCCATCCATGGGCGACCAGAGCCAGACCCTTCCAAGACGAGCGCGCCGAAAGACGGTTCCATTCTTCCGGGGTGAAATAGTCAGTCGGTTTGACGCGGGCGGCGATGGCCATGTTCGGCTTTCAAAGGCGAGGCTGGACGGAGGGATCTGTTGCCCCAAGACTAGGACCGGGCAGGGTCTGGGTCAATCTGAGGCCATCATCTTGAAACATCCCCTAGCCATGGCCATCTCTGGAGGCGTTGGACCATGGGCCATGCCGTTTCGGGTGATCTGTGGACAACGAAGTCGCTTTTTCCCTTAGGGCTTCGCCTATGAACCGAACCATCCTGTTCGACAGTCCGTTCCTCTTGGGCTTCGACCATACCCGCGCTCTGATCGAACGGGCCGCTAAGGCGGCGGCCGAAGGCTATCCGCCCTACAATGTCGAAGAACGGGCCGAGGGGTGCTTGCGTATCACCTTGGC
>CANKPO010000299.1 GCA_947484535.1 Caulobacteraceae bacterium | reverse complement strand
GCTTAGTCTAGGCCTAGGGTTCTGATCGCGTCCCCGTCAGCCTATCCCCCTGTCTGTATGTCTAAGGTGTCCCATGTCGTCCGAGCCGAACCCTAGCGCCCCCTTTGCCGAGCCGCGCCGCCGGACCATCAGCCTTGATCCAAGCCGGGGACCGGGTTTGGTGTCGGCCCTCGACTTTGGTGACCCATCCCGGCCCATCAATCTGGTCTTTTTCCATGCCAATGGCTTTAACGCCCTGACCTATCGCTCGGTGCTGGGGCCCCTGTCCCAGTCGCTTCGGATTTTGGCGGTTGATCAGCGCGGCCATGGCCAAACAACCTTGACCGCAAAGGTGGAGGGGCGTCGGTCTTGGGATGATCATCGCTATGACGATATTGCCGTTGTCGATGCCCTCGCCAAAGAGCCGGGGTTCAAGCCCGTCGTGCTGTCGGGTCATTCGATGGGCTCGACCATGGCCCTCTATGCCGCTGAGGCCCGCCCCGCGCTAGTGCGCAGCGTTGTGATGTTTGACCCTGTCATTATGGATAAGCGGACCCAATTTATCGGCAGCCTGCCTTGGGTCGGACCGGACCATTGGGCCAAGTCGCCCTTGGCGCAGGGCGCGCTTCGTCGCCGGTCCGTCTTTGATGATCGCGCCGCTGTGCTGGCAGCCTATACCGGGCGCGGAGCCTTTAAGACCTGGCCTGCGGAGAGCCTCGCTGACTATGTCGAGGGCGGCTTTGTTGACCGGCCCGATGGCAAGGTGGAACTGGCCTGCGCCCCCGCGTGGGAATCGTCGAACTTTTCGGCCATGGCCAACCGGCCTTGGCCGATCTTGGCCAAGGTTCAACGCCCGGTGAGGATCTTTCAGGCCGAACATGGCTCCACCTGCCGCGTTGGCCCGCATGAGGATTTTGTCAAGACTAACAGGCGCGGCGTCTTGAGCATCAGCACCGTGCCGGGCACCACCCACTTCTTGCCGCTGGAGCGACCTGATCTGGTGCGCCAAGCGCTGGCAGAAGCGGCGGCCTAAGCCCTAAAGGGTCAGGCCCGATATGGCCTGGTCCCGCAGCAGGGACTGGGCGATGTCGCTGATCGGCACGACCTTGCGGGCGTCCAGATCGAAGGTGATGACCACCGCCTCTGACGTGCCCCATGCCTTGCCGGTCTCAGGGTCTAGGATCCAGTGCAAGACGCGCATGGTGCGGCTATCGGCCCCCTGCAGGCCCGAGCGAACCGCCACCCGGTCTCCCGCCATCGGCCAGTCCAGATAGATCAGGCGATATTCCAGCACCGCCCCGCCAATCGGCCCCAGAGGGATCCCGGCATTGTCCGACACGATCTTGCGCAGGGGCTGAACCAGACGGCCAATCCCGTCAGAGACCCGGCCGATAAACTGTTCAGGCCTCATGCGGCCAAAGACGTCGCATTCTTGAGGCATGATGGCCCCCAGCGCGATGTTTTGCATGGCGAGCTCCTCGGCCTTGGCAAGGCTGGCTTGGCTCTCGACGGACGACAGGGTCAATGAGCGCACAGCGGCGTAGGGCGGCACCTCGACCATCAGGCGCTCGGCCCGTTTCAGGATCGTCTCAGGCCAAGGGAAGGCCATTCCATCGCGGGCCGTCACATGGGCAACGCGGGTCTGGAAGGTCGCGGCCGGTTCGCCGCTGTCGGAGTGATAGATGACCTGCAGCAGCCAAGCCTCGGTTTCGCTGATGCTGATCACCCCGCCGGTCATGTGCAAGGATGCGCCCGCATGGGCCTCGCGCAGGAAGCGGATATGCTGCTCACGGATCAGCAAGGTGGCATTGGCATGGGGCGCAAAGGCAAAGGGCATGCCCAGCTCTGCGGCCAGTCCGGCAAGGCCCTCTGTGGCGCGGGTGACATAGAAGCGCACATTCATGTGCCCCATCTCGTCGCAGTCCCAGGTATTGACCCCGCCGCGCCAGATTTCTGTGCCGATTGAGAGTATATCGCCCACGCGCCGGTTCCCTAAATCTTGTCGAGTTGGGACTGTCTAACCTGTGTCGCAGCCCTTCGTCACGTGGTTAGAGATGGTCCCTAGGCGCGGCAGGCCTTGCACAGGCCATGGGCCTCGATGGTCAGGGCCTGAACCAAAAAGCCGGTGCGCTCGCCGATGGCCGTGATCTCTTGGCCCGCGACCGGTTCGATCTCTGCGCTGGCCCCGCAGCAGTCACAGATCAGAAAGGCCGCCGCATGGGACCGGTCGCCATGATGACAGACCACATAGGCATTGAGGCTCTCGATCCGATGGACGAAACCCTGCTTTTCCAGAAAATCCAAGGCGCGATAGACGGTCGGCGGCTTGGCCGGTTGGCCCTCAACGCCAAAGCTAGCAATCAGGTCATAGGCCTTCATCGGCTGACCACTGACCAACATCAGCTCCAGCACCCGCCGTCGCGGCTGGGTCAAGCGTTCGTCTTGGTCTGAACAGCGCTTCTCGGCGGCGGCCAGTTCGGCCTGCAGCGTCTCGCCCGACAGACCGGGGCCGTCCTCATGATCGTGGGCGCAGTCATGGCTCATGCCCAAGAGGTAGAGAGGAAGAGGGGGGGATGCAAGCCTAGAGCGCTGCGCCGCCTAACGCCTCGCCCTGCCCCCGCCCCACCAGCCCTAATGAAAATCACGCGACCTTGGCAGGATGCGCACGTCGCGCGGATGGCGATGACCACTGGCATGGGGGCTGGGGCGAGCAGTCGGCGTTTGGGAGAGGCTGGCCAGATCGGCGCTGCGGTCTTCGAGACTGTCGGCAACCAGATGCACCACCCCTTCGGCGCGCTGGATGCGACCTCGGATGAGCAGCAGCCGCGCGCCCATCGCCACTGGCCGGTTGGCCTTAAACAACTTGGGCCAGATCACGACATTGACCGTGCCAGTCTCGTCCTCCAGCGTCATGAAACAGACCCCCTTGGCTGAGCCGGGCCTTTGCCGCACCAGCACCACCCCTGCCGAGATGGCGCGAGCTCCATCGGCCGCCACGGCCAACTGCGCGGCGGTCTGAACCCCGAGGCGGCCAAGATCTTGGCGCAGAAAGCTAAGCGGATGAGCCTTCAGCGACAGGCGCATCGTCTGATAGTCCTGCACCACCTCTTGAGAGGCGGACGATGGCGGCAGGGGTGCCGGTCCATCGGCCTC
>CANKPO010000298.1 GCA_947484535.1 Caulobacteraceae bacterium | reverse complement strand
GGCGACTATCAGACCCGTCAGGCGGGCAAGGCCGCTGAGGCCTATGCCGAGGCGCTGGAGTTGGTGACCAAGGGCGACAAGGCCGGTGCCTATACCCAGTTCGACACGGTCGTGAAGGTCGGCTCTAAGGGTTACAAGGCCCTAGCGCTTATGCAGCAAGGCGGTCTGCGCCTTGAAGAGCGCAAGACCGATGAGGCCATCAAGCTGTTCGACGCGGCTGCCGAGGTTGCGCCGACCCCGGTGATTGGTGACGCCGCCAGCCTTAAATCCGCCTTCGCCTTGATGGATACAGCCCCTTATGCCGATCTGGAAAAGAGGTTGAAGCCCTTGACGGAGACCAAGCGTCCCTACCGCGCCACCGCCCTAGAGGCCCTCGCCATTGCCAAGTTGGCTGCCGGTAAGGTCGATGAGGCCAAGAGTGATTTTGGCGTGATCAACCTTTTGCCCGATGCGCCCGCAGCTATGCGTGAGCGTGCCAATGCGGCGATCAGCTTGATTGATTCGGGGACATCCAAGTCCTTGAAGGACATTGCCAGGGCGGCGGCTGCCCTTCCTGAGCCCATGGCTCCGCCTCCTGGTCTGCTGAACGCAAATCCCCAAGTCGGAGCGGCCCAATGACCTTGAAGCGTAATCTCACGGTCCTCGCCCTGATTGTTGCGACCAGTGCAGGCCTTTCGGGTTGTGCGTCGATAACCAACCTCAATCCTTTCAAGGGTAAGGCTAGTGGTAATAAGGTTCAGGCCTCTGAGGGCGAGCGGATCTCGATCATTGCGTTTGACGAGCAGTTGCAAATTGCTGACACCCTCAAGGGGGTGGACTTCTATTTGCCTGACGCGGTCGCGCGGACCGATTGGCCCTTGCCCGGTGGGACGCCGGAGCAATCGGTCGAACATCTCGCTGCGGGAGCCAATCTCGACATCATCTGGAAGCGCGGCATTGGTAAGGGCTCGGATCGCCGGGTTCACCTGACCGCACCACCGATTTCTGCCGATGGCGTGATCTTCACCATGGATGCCGAAGCCGGTGTCTCGGCCCATAGCGCCAATGGCGGGGCAGAGGTCTGGAGCACCAACCTTGCGCTTCGAGATCGCCGCGACCGTGAAGCCTTTGGCGGCGGTTTGGCCTATGCCGATGGCAAGGTCTTTGTGACCTCTGGCTATCGCTTCATCGCGGGCTTGGATGCCAAGACCGGCGCGCTTCTGTGGAAAACGCCGGTTGAAGCGCCGATCCATGCGGCTCCAACCGTTTCTGGTGGCCGCCTGTTCGTGGTCTCGACCGACAATGAGCTCTTAACGGTGGATATAGCGACTGGGGCCTTGGGCTGGAACCATCAGGCCTTGGTTGAGCCTGCGCGCATCCTTGAAGCCACCAGCGCCGCCATTTCCGGCGATACGGTGATTGCAGGCTTTGCCTCAGGCGAACTGATCGCTCTTCGCACCGGCAATGGTAACGACATCTGGACTGAGGTCCTGTCACGGGCCAGCCGGACCAATGCCCTGTCTGAAATTCGCGACATTCCCGGCCGTCCCGTGATCTACAGAGGCGACGTCTTTGCCATTAGCCATTCGGGCGTCTTTGCGGCTACGGACCTTCGTACCGGCACCGCCCGGTGGTCCTTGCCGATCTCGGGTATCAGCACCCCCTTGCCCGTCGGTGACGTGGTCTATGTGGTGTCTAAGCCCGGTGAAGTGATCTGTGTGTCGCGCGAAACCGGTCAGGTCTACTGGATCGTGGACCTGAATAAGGATCGCAAGAAAAAGCAGCGCGCGGCCTGGTCGGGGCCTGTTTTGGCCTCGAACCGACTGATCATCGTCTCGAGTACCGGTGAGCTTGTGGCGCTTAATCCCAAGACCGGCACCCTTGAAAAGACGGTCAAGTTGGGCACGCCAGCCCTTCTGTCGCCCATCGCTGTCAATGACACGCTCTATCTGGTCGGAGACAAGGGCGTACTTCTCGCCATTCGGTGATAGACTGCTCGATTAGGGCGGCGATTTGGCCGCCCCTATACCCCTTTAGGAGACCGCGCGTTCATGGCGCTTAAAGTCGCGATCGTCGGTCGCCCAAACGTGGGCAAGTCCACGCTGTTTAATCGTCTGGCCGGAAAGAAGCTGGCCATCGTCGATGACCAGCCGGGGGTGACCCGCGACCGCCGTTTCGCCAAGGGCCGGATCGGTGACCTTGAACTGATCTTGATCGACACAGCGGGTTTTGAAGATCTGACCGACGAGAGTCTGGAATCGCGCATGCGCCGCCAGACCGAATTGGCGATCGAGGAATGCGACGTCGCCCTGTTCGTCATGGATGCCCGAGAGGGCGCAACGCCGCTGGACGGCGTCTTTGCCGAGATCCTGCGCCGAACCAGCAAGGCCGTAATCCTTGCCGCCAATAAGGCCGAGGGCCGGGCCGGTGAGGCGGGTGCGCTGGAAGCCTTCCAACTGGGCCTTGGTGAGCCAATCTCAATTTCGGCTGAACATGGCGAGGGTATGGCCGATCTCTATGCCGCCTTCCGCGTCGTTTCCGATCAGTTGATCGAAGAGGATGATGAGGACGAGGATGGCGAAAAGCCGATCCGCATTGCCATTGTCGGCCGTCCCAATGCGGGCAAGTCGACCCTGGTCAATCGCCTGATCGGTGAAGAGCGCCTGCTGACCGGACCCGAGGCCGGGATCACCCGCGATGCCATCCCGGTTGACTGGAATTTTGAGGGTCAGCAGATCCGTCTGGTCGATACGGCGGGCCTGCGTCGCAAGGCGCGCATCCATGAAAAGCTGGAAAAGCTGTCTACGGGCGACACGATCCGGGCCATCACCTTTGCCGAGGTGGTTATTCTGGTCATGGACGCCACCCACCCCTTTGAGATCCAAGACCTCCAGATCGCTGACCTAATCGAGCGCGAGGGACGGGGCCTCGTTTTCGCGTTGGCCAAGTGGGACCTTGTCGAGGACCAGCAGGCGCAGTTGGCAGCCTTTAAGGAACATGCCGAGCGGATGTTGCCTCAGGTGCGCGGTACGCCCGTCATTGCCCTGTCGGGTGAAACGGGAAAGGGCGTTGATCGCCTGATGCCTGCCGTGACCAAGGTCTATAAGGACTGGTCGACCAAGATTAAGACCCGCGACCTCAATGACTGGCTGCAGATGGCCATGCAGCGTC
>CANKPO010000297.1 GCA_947484535.1 Caulobacteraceae bacterium | reverse complement strand
CCTTGTCTTAATGCGTCATTGCGAGCGTAGCGAAGCAGCCTAGAGGGCTGACACGGACCGGAATTGACGTTCCCTAGCGCCGCCCGAACAGTTTCTCAATATCGGCCAGTTTCAGCTCAACATAGGTGGGGCGGCCATGGTTACATTGGCCGGAATGGGGCGTGGCCTCCATCTGGCGCAAAAGGGCGTTCATCTCGGTGGCGGTCAGCCTGCGCCCCGCCCGTACCGAGCCATGACAGGCCATGGTCGAGCAGACGTCGGCCAGCCGTTCGCTCAAGGCCAGAGCCTGACCATTTTCGGCCAGATCATCGGCAATGTCGCGGATCAGGCCGTGGACATAGGTCTCACCCAGCATGGCCGGGGTTTCGCGCACCAAGATCGCGCCCGGACCAAAGCTCTCAATGACCAGACCCAGCGCGGCCAACTCATCCGCCTTGGCCAGCACTCGGTCCGCCTCGGCGGGATCGAGATCAACAACCTCGGGCAAGAGCAGAGTCTGGCGCGTCACACCGCCCGCCGCCATCTCAGCCTTCATCCGCTCATAGACGAGGCGTTCATGAGCTGCGTGCTGATCGACCAAGATCATGCCGTCGCGGGTCTGGGCGACAATATAGGTCTCGTGGACCTGAGCGCGGGCTGCACCAAGGGGCCGATCCATCAGGTCTTCGGCCTGCGGTTCCTGCGCGCCAGAGCGATAGGCGGGGCCATCAAAAGCCCCCTCGACCCGCGCGGTAGGCTCCATAAGGCCGGGCAAGGTGTGAGACTGCATCATGGGGCGCGGCGGCGCTGGGGTCCAACCGCCCGACTGCCAAGCCGAAAAGCCCGCTGCTGAGGGTGGGGCCACATAGCCCGAATAGCCGGGTCGAAAGCCGCTCAGGGCCGCATCCGCCGCCGTTGTCGAGGCCCGGTGACCCGCGCCGGACAGGGCATGTTTCAAGGCCCCGATGATCAGGCCGCGCACCAGATTGGGATCGCGAAACCGCACCTCGGCCTTGGCTGGATGGACATTGACGTCAACAAGGGTCGGGTCGAGATCGAGATAGAGGGCGGCGGTGGGGTGGCGATCCCTCGCCAAAAAGTCCGCATAGGCCGCGCGTAAGGCCCCTTGCAGCAATCGGTCGCGCACAGGACGACCATTGACGAACAGATATTGATGGGCCGCATTGCCGCGCGAATAGGTCGGCAGACCGCAATAGCCCGATAGGCGCACACCCTCACGTTCCTGATTGAGCAACAGGGCATTGGCCTCAAATTCCGGCCCCAAGATCGCCGCCAATCGCGCCAGACGCCCCTGATCGCCCTTGTCCTCGGCAGCCAGTCGCAAGGTCCGGCGTCCGTCCAGATCAAGGCTGAAGGCGGCATCCTCATGCGCCATGGCCTGACGCTTGATCTCGTCGGCAATAGCCATGGATTCGGCCCGTTCCGACTTCATGAACTTGAGGCGGGCGGGGGTGGCATAGAACAGGTCCCTCACCTCCACCCGCGCGCCGTGAGGGCCGGGAAAGGCGGCGGGCTGCACAGGCCCGACCGCGCCGCCCTCAACGCTGAGCGAGAAGGCATCGCTCGCGCCCCTTGCACGGGACGACAGGGTTAAGCGCGAGACCGAGCCAATGGACGGCAAGGCCTCACCGCGAAAGCCGAGCGTCAGAATATGCAGCAGGTCCCAGTCCCCGGCATCGTCGGGCACCAGCTTGGACGTCGCATGACGCTCCACCGCCAAGGCAAGGTCCTCCGGCGACAGGCCACTGCCGTCATCGGCGACCAGAATGCGGGTCAAACCGCCCTGATCGGCCTGGATCTCAATCCGCTTGGCCCCGGCATCGAGGGCATTTTCGACCAACTCCTTGACCGCACTGGCAGGCCGTTCCACCACCTCGCCAGCGGCGATGCGATTGACAGTCTCATTAGGAAGGCGGCGGATGGCCATGGGCGCTCTCTTGGACAGTCGCTCACCCTAGGCCGATTCCGAACGAACCTCACTTTCCGAATGACGGGCCATAGTTTTGCCCATAGGGTCTCCATAAGGGACATAACAACTTCACATGGGATAACCCTATGCGCTTATCTATGCCCTTTGCCCTGCTCTCAGCCGCCTTGCTGGTTTCGACCGCCGCACCCGCCTTGGCTCAAAGCTCGCCTCCCCTCGATGACCCCAACGCCATCGTCGAAGAACTGGTCGTCACCGCCCGCTATCCCGGCCCGGCCTTTTGGCGCGTGGCAGATGCCGATTCAGAGGTCTGGATCATGGCAGTCCCCTATTATATCCCCGAGAAGATGGCCTGGGATAAGACCCGGACCGAACAGGTTTTGAAGGGGGCCAATGGTCTGATCCTGCCGTCTGGCGTTGGCGTCGGATTTGGCGAAGCGGTCCGGTTTGCGATCAAGTACCGCAAGCAATTTACCAATGAGGGTAACCGCACGCTCGACCAGATCCTGCCCACACAGGTCATTGAACGTTACGAGCAGCTTCCCAAAGCCTATCAAACGGCCGACCTCAAGACCTCGACCGTGAGACCGATCTTTGCCGGGCTGTCCGTTGCTGCCCGCGCGAGGAAAACAGGCCGATGGGCGCAGCCCGAGAGCGACATTGTCACGCTGGCTAAGAAGGCCAAGGTCAAGATAAGAACAGCCTCCATGACCTCGGCCCTGCCCATCGCGAAGGCGATTATGACAATGCCAGACGCTGAGCAAAGTCAGTGCTTTGACGGCTTCATCAATAGCGTTGAGCGTGGGATTAAGACCGTGGGCCCCGTGGCTACGGCTTGGGCCGAGGGCCGTACTGCAGAGTTCTTAGGCGGAACCACCACGACCGGCGCGGACCAATGTATCTATTCGATTGGTGAAGTCAGTAACATGCGTGAAAAGGCCTATCAGGCCGAAATCAAAACCATCAAGGCGGCGCTCGACCAACCCGGAAAAACCCTAATGATCACCGGTGTCCGCCCCCTCGTGGCCCAAAACGGGATCTTGGCACGGCTTAAGGATCAGGGGTTTACTGTGCGAACCCCAGCCGATTAGGGCGACCAAAAGGCCCTCACCCAACCCTCTCCCACAGGGAGAGGGCTAAGAACGATAAAGCCCTCACCCCCTTGGGGGAGAGGGTGGGGTGAGGGGGATGCATCACGTCACTCTCGGCCGCGTCATTGCGAGG
>CANKPO010000296.1 GCA_947484535.1 Caulobacteraceae bacterium | reverse complement strand
TGTCGGGACCCGCGCCATGGTCGTCTATGATCTGCCGCTCAATGAGGTCGTGTTCGATTTCTATGACCGGCTAAAATCGATCTCGAAAGGCTATGCCAGCTTCGACTATCAGATCGAGGAATATCGCCCGGGCGATCTGGTCAAGATGTCGATCCTGGTCAATGCCGAGCCGGTCGATGCCCTATCGATGCTGGTCCACCGCGACCGGGCTGAACATCGCGGACGCGGCATGTGTGAGAAGATGAAGGACCTGATCCCTCAGCACCTCTTCGTCATCCCCATCCAAGCCGCCATCGGGGGCCGCATCATCGCCCGCGAAACGGTCCGGGCCCTGCGCAAGGACGTGACCGCCAAATGCTACGGCGGCGACCTGTCCCGCAAGCGCAAGCTCCTCGACAAGCAAAAAGAGGGCAAGAAGAAGATGCGCCAATTTGGCAAGGTCGAAATCCCGCAGGAAGCCTTCATTGCCGCTCTGAAGATGGACGCCGATTAGGGAGCAGACCCCCTACCCCGGCTGCGCCGGTACTTCCCCCAGAGGGGGAAGATTGAAGAACCCAGATCTTCCCCCTCTGGGGGAAGTGGCCCGCAGGGCCGAAGGGGGCCGTGATTTCCTTCCTCCCGTATTCCCCGCGAAGGTGGGGACCCAGACCCTTACACACAGATGGGAAAAGCGGCCCGGCTGGATCCCCGCTTTCGCGGGGAACGCGGCGGGAGGGGGCTTGCTTATTTTACTAGCGTCCTTGCGAGCGCAGCGAAGCAACCCAGGGGTCTGACACGGACCTGAATGGATGTTCCCCTGGGTTGCTTCGGCGCGATGCGCCTCGCAATGACGCGGAGAGAGAGCAGCATAAAGCACCCCTCTTCCGCGTTCCCCGCGAAGGCGGGGACCCAGAACTCTACACGCAGGCGGATCGTTCGGGGTGCACCTCATCCTTAGACGGGCGTAAGATTAGGATGAAGATTGAGGGCCGTGGATGCCCCCCTCTCCCAACCCTCTCCCCCTCAAGGGGGGAAAGGGCTTTCTTTAACCCGGCCTCACCAGCCCCTGAAACTCTGCCCCAGCCCCAAGCCGCCGGATCAGAACCCGCCGTCTATCGACCGGTCCGGGCAGTTGGATCGCGGCGGGATCGGCCTGCTCAAAACCCAAGCGGCTGAAATAGGCCAGATCACCGACCAGTAGGATCGCAGGCGCCCCGGCGGCGTTGGCGGCTTCGCACGCAACCTCGATCAGCCGCGCACCAAGACCTTGGCTGCGCAGGTCTGGATCAACGGCGAAGGGGCCTAAAAAGATCAGGGGCGCATGGCCAATATGGATCGGCCACAGACGCACACAGCCAGCCAGCCGCTCTCCATCATAGGCCACAAAGGAAAGATCCAGACGGGGCTGATTGGTTTCCCGCAAACGTTCAGCGGTCTTGACGAACCGACCCGGCCCGAAAGCCTTGGCCACCAGCGCCTCAACGGCGGCAAGATCGCTGGGCTGTTCACCGACGATCTGCAAGCCCCTATCCTCTGCCATCAATCCTTAGTCCTTCCCGAACCTGTCCAGAGATTTGCGCCAATCGAAGGGCACTTTGCGCAGGGCGGCGGCACCAATGGCCCAGTTCCCCTCGGCAATCAAAATAAAAAACACCTGATCGGAACCCTGGGACCCAAGTCCGGGTTTGTGCGCGCGTCATGGCTGGTCCAAACTGCCGTTCAAATGGATCAGACAGACACCCCGCCCGCGCCGCGCCTGAGCGAAACCGCAGCCCTGCTGCGCCATCGGCCCTATATGCTGTTTTGGGCGGCGAAGTTCACCTCCGTCCTTGCTATTCAGATCCAAGCCATCGCCATCGCTTGGCAAGTCTATGCCCTTGCGCGGCTAACATCGGGGGTGCGAGAATCGGCCTTCATCGTCGGCATGATTGGTTTGGCCCAGTTTGTCGCCCTCTTGGCCCTGACCCTCAATGCCGGTGAAACGGCAGATCGACATGATCGGCGCCGGATCATGATGATTTCACTGATGGTCGAGGTCCTGTGCGCTGGGGGACTGTTCCTCTTGGCCCGGGCCGGCCATCCCCAACTATGGCCCATCATTGCCATCGCCCTGGTCTTTGGCGGTGCACGGGCCTTTTTCAGCCCCGCCAGTGGGGCGATGGGACCGATGTTGGTGCCGCAAGAGCTGCTGCCCAAGGCTATCGCCTGGAACTCTCTGGCCTGGCAAAGCGCGTCGATCTTTGGCCCCGCCATCGGCGGCATATTGTGCGCCGTGTCGGCCCAGACGGCCTATGCCGGAGCCCTGATCCTCTTTAGCGTCTCCATCCTGTTACTGACCCTGATCCGCGCCAATACCCAGCCGGTCCTGCAACCGGGGTCACGCGCCGAACTGATCAAAGAGGGTCTGGTCTATGTCTGGACCAATAAGATCGTCCTTGGGGCCATATCGCTGGACCTGTTTGCCGTCCTCCTCGGCGGCGCGACCGCCTTGCTGCCGGTCTTTGCCAAGGATGTCTTGCATGTTGGCCCAGAGGGCTTTGGCATCCTGCGCACAGCCCCCGCCATCGGCGCCTCTGCGGTGGCGATCCTTTTAGCCTTTGTCAGCATCCGGCGGCGAGCGGGCCTATTCATGTTCGTCTCCGTGGCCATCTTTGGCCTCGCGACCATCGTCTTTGGCCTGTCCAAGCTACTCTGGCTGTCGGTCGCGGCCCTTGCCGTGCTGGGGGCAGCAGACATGGTCTCGGTCTATATCCGCCAGACCCTCGTCCAGATCGTCACGCCAGACGTCATGCGTGGACGGGTCTCGGCCGTATCAGGCCTGTTCATCGGGGCTTCTAACGAGCTCGGTGAGTTTGAAAGCGGAGTCGCCGCGCGCCTGCTCGGCCCGGTGGGTGCCGCCGTCTTTGGCGGTGTCGGCGCGATCATCGTCACCGGCCTGTGGGCCAGTTGGTTCCCTGCCTTGCGCAAGGCCGACCGGCTCGCCTAAAAGCTAATCCAACGAAACAGATCTTAGGGAGAAGAGACATGGGCGTTTTGAGCGGTAAGGTCGTTCTGGTCACCGGCGGCGGACGCGGAATTGGTCGGGAATGTGCTCTGCTGGCCGCACAAGAGGGCGCGAGCGTTGTCGTCAACGATCTGGGCGCCTCGGTCGGCGGCGATGATCTGGGCTCGGC
>CANKPO010000295.1 GCA_947484535.1 Caulobacteraceae bacterium | reverse complement strand
GGCGTTGAGCTCAACGCCCTTACCCCCGGCCGCTAGGGCCAGTTGAGGCAAGCCTGCCGTGACTGCGACGGCACCGGCACCGGTGAGGAGGGTTCTGCGGCTGAACATGGCGGGCTTCCCGAAAGGTCTCTGATTTATCTAGACCTATCGAGGGCGGACTGAACGCACAAGTCGCCAAGCCTAAAAACAGATGAGAGCAGGGTTAGTTCAAGACTTGCGCTCGTCCCAGCCATAGGCGACCCAAGAATGGCCCCCGACCTTGCGGGCTTCGATGACGCCATCTTCGGCCACGTCCGGCTTGGCACTGCGGCGCGCACGCAGGGCAAGGCCGGCGACCGCGACCAGAACGCTGGTGATCAGGGCGATAACCAGAACCGTCGCGGCAAAGACGAGCGCCAAGAGAGCCGCCAGACCCGCGGCAATGGTCGTGGCAATGGCGCTACCCAACCAAGCCAGGCTCTTCCACACCGAATGACCGGCACTATTGAAACGAAGGCCTTCTTGCCCTGTCATGACCCTATCCTATGTCCCGAAAGGGGAACAATCCTTGCCCTGACTATGTTGGGCCTAAGATGCGCCGCGTCAATGGCATGAGCCCGTTAAGTTTTGGACAGGAAGGGAACTCTCCCCGCCAAACCTAGGCCTCGACCAGCGCCCGACGTTCGCGCATCACCGTGTCATAGGCCTCGTTAATTGCGGCAGATTTTAGGTGCGCCAACTCGACAAATTCAGGCGGTAGGCCGCGTGACTGGGCGCGGTCCGGGTGGGCTTCAGACAGGGCGCTGCGCCAAGCCGACCGAACGATCTCGTCGGAGGCATCAGCGTCTACCGCCAAGATCACATAGGGATCCTTAGGCCCCGTCCCCAGATGGGTGGCCCGGATGCGGCGAAAGGTCAGGGGGGACAGACCAAAGAGCTGCGACACCTCTTCGAGATAGAAGATCTCATGATGGGTGACCGCACCGTCGGACTTGGCAATGTGAAACAGACCGTCGAGCACGTCCTCAAGCAGTTGTGGGCAGGCCCGGTATCGTTTGGCCAGACGTTTGGCATAGCCCTCAAAGCCCAGCGTCGTTTGCCGCGCCAGATCATAGAGCCGCTGGATGTCGCGGACATTATCGGTGGTCGGCTGGAAAACCTCCGAAAAGGCTTCAAACTCCATCAGATCGGCTCGACCATCAGCCTTGGCCAATTTCGCGCCGAGCGCTATGACCGCTGTGGAAAAGGCCGGGTCCTGTCCTGGCAGGGTCTGCGGACAGTCATCGCAATCGGCGGCGTTGAAGCGCCCCGCTGCAAGTTTGACGATGTTGTGCCAGAAGGTCATGAGATGAAGATCACCTTAGTGACATGGCGACATTATGACAACCTCTGAGCCCCCTTCGCGCTGGACCTTCTGGATCGATCGCGGCGGCACCTTCACCGATGTGATCGGCGCACAAGGCGCCATGGTGGTGCGCACGCTCAAGCTCCTGTCGGCTAGCGATGCCTATCCCGACGCTGCCGTCGAGGCCATGAGGCGCATTTTAGGCCTCTCCCCCACCGAGGCCTTCCCCGCCGAGCGGGTCGAGGCCATCAAGATGGGCACGACGGTGGCAACCAATGCCCTGTTGGAACGTAAAGGCGCCCGCACCCTGCTGATCGCGACCCAAGGCTTTGGCGATAGCCTGATCATTGGTGACCAGACCCGCCCAGACCTCTTTGCGCTGGATATTGTTCGCCCTGAGCCTCTGGCAGAGCGGACCATCGAGGCCGCTGAGCGACTGACCGCAACCGGTGAGGTGCTGACGCCACTCGACCGCGAAGCCCTCGCCATTCAATGCCGCGAGGCTGTGGCCGCAGGCCTGACCTCGGTCGCCATCGCCTTCATGCATGCCGACCTCAATCCGGCTCACGAGTTGGCCGCCGCCGAGATCGCCAGATCCGCTGGCTTTGCCCATGTGGCCATGAGCCATGAGGTCTCGCCCCTGCCGCGCTATCTGCCACGGGCCGAGACCACCGTCGCCGATGCCTATCTGACCCCCGCCCTTCGCGCCTATGTCGATCAGGTGGCGAGCGCGGTGAACGGGGCCGACCTCTATTTCATGACCTCGGCGGGCGGACTGGTCCGAGCCCACGCCTTTCGCGGCAAGGATGCCGTCGTCTCTGGTCCTGCAGGCGGTGTCGTCGGTGTGGCGCAGACGGCGCTGCAATCTTCTGCGGGCAAGGCGGCATTGGGCTTTGATATGGGCGGCACCTCGACCGATGTCTGCCGCTTTGACGGGGTCTTAGAACGGCGCGACCGGGCTGAGGTTGCGGGGGTTCGCCTGCGTGCCCCCATGCTCGATGTCGAGACCGTGGCAGCGGGCGGCGGCTCGATCCTGACCTTCGATGGTGCGCGCGTGAGGGTCGGGCCAGGCAGCGCCGGAGCCATCCCCGGACCCGCCGCCTATGGACGCGGCGGCCCCGCCACCGTCACCGATGCCCAGATCGTGCTTGGACGGCTGGACCCGGCCCATTTCCCCGCTGTCTTTGGCCCAGGCCAGAACCTGCCCCTCGATACCGCCGCCGCCCGCGCGCGCCTGCAGGCCTTGGCCGACGAGATGCAGGCCCCCTCAGTCGAGGCCGCCGCCGAGGGCTTCATCGCCGTCTGTGTCGAACAGACCGCTCAGGCCGTGCGCCGCATCTCGACCGAACGCGGCTTTGATCCGCGCGACCACAGTCTCGTGGCCTTTGGCGGGGCTGCGGGCCAGATCGCCTGCTGGGTCGCTGAATCTCTTGGAATCAGAGAGGTCCTAAGCCCGCGCCATGCCAGCCTGCTATCGGCCTGGGGCATTGGTCAGGCTCAGCTCAGCAGTCTGAAGGAACAGGGTCTCGATGCGCCGCTCACCGACGAGGGCCTAAGCCTTGCCAAGGCGCGCCTTAGCCTGCTTGAGGCCGAGGCGGTCAGCGCCCTAGACGCCCAAGGCGGCGCTCTGGGTCAGACGGTGCTGCGCCTTCGCCTGCGCTATGACGGGGCCGATGCGGTCTTGCCCGCCCCGCTCGGTGACCTTGCCTCGATCCGAGCGACCTTCGAGGACGCCCATCAGCGCCTGTTTGGCTTTATCGAACCTGGTCGCCCGATCCTGATTGCCAGCGTCGAGGTTGAGGCCCTGCAGCGGGATGATCGCCCGCCTG
>CANKPO010000294.1 GCA_947484535.1 Caulobacteraceae bacterium | reverse complement strand
GGCCAAGGGTTCGGATGTTCCGGTGACGGTCTTGGTTGAAGGCACCGATTTCAGCGCCAAGGCGGGCGGCTGGGCGGCGGCGATGGGCCTCTGCGCCAGCGGCGCACTGCTGGTCCGGCCTGATGGTCACCTCTTGGCGGTCGCGGCCTCTGCCGAGGATGCACCCGCCACCTTTGCAACATTGCAGCGCTATATGAAGGGAACTGTCTGATGGATTTGGGACTTGAGGGACGCAAGGCGCTGGTCTGCGCCTCATCACAGGGCCTTGGCTATGCCTGCGCCTTTGCCCTGTCGCGCGAGGGGGCCATTGTCACCCTCAATGGCCGAGACGCCGAAAAGCTGGAAGCGGCCCGTGCCAAGCTGGCCGCTGCGACGGGCCGTGAGGTTCGCGCGGTTGTCGCCGATATGAACAGTCCTGAGGGCCGCGCGGCGATGCTGGCGGCGGCCGGTGACTGCGATATTCTGGTCAATAACAATTCAGGGCCACCTCCAGGCCATTTCCAGAACTGGGAAGAGGCCGACTGGATCGGTGCGGTTAATGCCAATATGGTACCAGCCCTGATGCTGATCCGCGGCGTCCTGCCGGGCATGCGCGAGCGCAAGTTTGGCCGCATCATCAATATTACCAGCGCCATGGTCAAAACCCCGATGGGGCCGATGGGTCTGTCGACGGCGGCCCGTGCTGGACTGACCGCCGCCTGTAAGGCTCTGGTCCCTGAAGTGGCGGCCGATAATGTAACTATTAACAATTTGTTACCGGAACGTTTTGATACAGAACGTCAACAGCAAATGGCCCGTCTGATGATGGGCATGAAGGGCATCACGCTGGAAGAGGCGCGGGCCGAGATCGCCCAGACCATCGCGGCCAAACGCTTTGGTCGCCCAGAAGAGTTTGGGGATGCCTGCGCCTATCTGTGCAGCGCCCAAGCCGGGTTCATCTCTGGCCAGAACATGCAACTCGACGGCGGTTCCTACCGCGGCCTGATCTAGGACCCTGCCCATGACCCGCTCGGTAGAGATTGCCCCGCTCGACGAGGCCCTGACCTTCGCCTGTACCCGGACTGAGGATGGCGGCCGCCTGATCGCTGTTCGCGCCTATCTGGAGGGTCAGATCACAGGGGTCGATCTGTCGTCGCTGAAAACGTCGGTGGCTGAGGACGCGATCGATCTGATCCATCGGCTCGGGCAGGACGCCGTTCGGGCCTTTGTTCAGGCGGCTAAGGATGAGGTCACGGTCTCGTCAGACCATCTGGGTCTGCCCGTCCGGCTAGGCGATCAGAATATCGGGGTCGGTACCAACTATGCCGAACATGCCGCGGAATCGACGGTGGTCGGTTCGCCTTTCTTGTTTCCAAAGATCGTCCAGCCAACGGCTTGGGATGCGCCCATACCGGCGGGAGATGCGCTGCTGGACTTTGAGGTCGAGCTCTGTCTGGTGCCCTTAGAGGCTCTAATGCCGGGTAGTCCCGTCTTTGGTGGCCTGATCCTTGGTAATGATGTCACCGACCGCGCCGTGCTGCTGCGCAATGTCGATATTGCTGACCCCCAGTCGGGCAAGGGCTTCACCTCGGGCAAGAGTGGTCCGAACTATATGCCTGTGGGCGATCTGTTTGTGGTGCCGCGCGACCTGCCCAGTTTCCTAAGCCGTTTGACCCTGCACCTCAGCGTCAATGGTCAGGTGCGCCAGCATGCAGCCGCGACCGATTGGATCTGGGACTTGGAAGAGATTGTCCGGCAGTGCCGCCTAAAGCGCGATAACCGCTGGGCCTATTGGGGCGGTGAGGCCCGTTTGGCCTTCGGCGATGCCGCCGATATCCCTGCGCGCACCGTGATCATGGCTGGAACGCCTGCGGGCACGGTGTTCCACGGTGTGCCGACCAAGGACCGCCTGATGGGCGCACTGGCTTGGCTGCTGTCAGGCTGCAAAGGACCTCTGATCGCTCAGGTCATTGAGCGCTATATCAAGAGCGCGCGCGCAGCCAAGACCTATCTGCAACCGGGCGACCGGGTTGATATCCGCGTTGACCGCTTGGGCTGTCTGTCCAACCACATTGTGGCGGCGCTGTAATCGCGTAAGAATCTCATCCAAGGTTCAAAAAGGTTGGTGGGCGTCGCTTGCCAAGTCGGTTCCGTGCGATAGTTTGGAACTTAAGACACTGGTCATGCCAAAGGGCGCTTAGCCTTGGCATGAGCCGTTGCATCAAGGGAGCTATCCATGGACCTGAGTTTCACGCCTGAGCATGCCGCCTTCCGTCTGGAAGTGCGCAATTGGATCGAAGCCAATTTCCCCCAAGCCATTCGCGACAAGCAGGCCACCGGCGAGCACCTGAACAAGGAAGAGATCGTGTCATGGCACAAGATCCTTCATGCCAAGGGCTGGCTGACCCCCTCATGGCCCAAGGAACATGGCGGCAATGATTGGGACGTGGTCCAGCGCTATATCCTCTCGGAAGAACTGGCCCGCGCCAATACCAGCCAGCCGACCTTTGGCCTCGGCATGATCGGACCGGTGCTCTACACCTTCGGCTCGCCCGAACAGAAAGAGACCTTGCTGAAGCCAACCATCGCGGGCGACATCTGGTGGTGCCAGGGCTATTCCGAGCCCGGTGCCGGCTCCGATCTGGCAGGCCTGTCCACCCGCGCTGATCGTTTCACTGGCGAGGACGGCAAAGAATATTATCGCGTCACTGGCCAGAAGACCTGGACGACCCAGGGCCACTTCGCCGATTGGGGCTTCTTCTTGGTTCGCACCGATCAGAACGCCAAGAAGCAAGAGGGCATCACCTTCCTGCTGATCGACATGAAGACCCCCGGCATCAGCGTTCGCCCCATCATCACCATCGATGGCGGCCATGAGGTCAATGACACCTTCCTCGACAATGTCATCGTGCCGGTCGAGAACCGCATTGGTGAAGAAAATAAGGGCTGGACGGTCGCCAAATATCTCTTGGCCCATGAGCGGTCTGGCATTGCCGGTGTCGCCCGTTCCAAGCGCGGTATTGAGCGTCTGCGCGAAGTGGCGGCAGGCGTGCTCGCCGACGACGGTCAGCCCCTGATCAAGGATCCCGATTTCCGTCGCAAGATCGTTGATCTGGAGATCGACTTGGCGGCTCTGGAATATACCGAGCTTCGCACCCTCGCGGGTGAGAGCAGC
>CANKPO010000293.1 GCA_947484535.1 Caulobacteraceae bacterium | reverse complement strand
GCCGTCAGATTGATCGCCGCTTCCATGCAGGTCAGGATTTGGCCGGCCAGTTTGCCGCCGCCGATGGCGTCAAAGGCGATGGTCGCGCCGGTCTCGGCCAAGGCCTTGGTCAGGTCGTCCATGAAGGTCGAGGCTGTAGAATCAACGACATATTTCGCGCCAATGCCGCGCAGAAGCTCCGCCTGCTCGGCGCTGCGGACAATATTGACCAGGCTCACGCCGTCGGCGATGCAGATCTTGTTGAGCATCTGACCAAGGTTCGAGGCGGCTGCCGTATGGACCAGAGCGGTGTGCCCTTCGCGGCGCATGGTCTCGACCATACCCAGAGCGGTCAGGGGATTGACGAAGCAGGAGGCGCCTTCCATCGGCGTCGTTCCCTCTGGCAAGGGTAGGGCATCGGCCACGCGAACGCAGCGATATTGCGCATACATGGCGCCGCCAAGAACAGCGACGGTCTTGCCCAACAGGGCCTGAGCCTCGGGCGAAGAGCCTGCCGCTACGACAATGCCCGCGCCCTCGTTACCCACCGGCATGGAATCGTCCAGCCGTGCGGCCATGGCCCGCATCAGGGCGGGTGGAATGGAGGCGGTGACAACGGGATGGTCCGCCGTGCCAGAGGCCTTGGCCGTCGACATGTCCGCTGCGCCCAGCAACAGGCCAAGGTCCGACGGGTTGATCGGAGAGGCCTCAATGCGCACCACGATCTGATCCTCCCTGGGCATCGGGGTCTCGACCCGCGCCAAAGACAGCTCCAACTCGCCGCTGCTCTTAACCAGCGACCGCAGTTGCAGGCCGGTACCCTTGTGATCTTCACTCATGACGCATCTCCCCGAGAATTTATGAAAGTTTCGGTCGGCAACCTTGCGCGTTTTTGCTGTGCCGACAACCGCAATAGGAGCGTAAAATGAGATAGGGTAGGCGCATGGGGGTGTAGAGCGGCCAAAGGGTCTCATCATCCGCCTGATCGATCTGGCCACAGCCGCCAACCCTGTTAGGCTGAAGCGGCCCAGTTTAACCCAACGAGACCGACCATGACGATCCTGACCCTGCATGTGGAACAGCTCAGTTCCCCCCTCGGCCCCATGCTGCTCTTGACCGATGAGCAACAGACCTTGCGGATGCTCGATTGGGTCGATTGCCAAGAGCGGATGGACCGGTTGCTGCGCCGTCAATATGGACTGGGCCGCACACGCACCGTGCCCGGAGCCCGCCGCACGGCAGCGCGCGATGCCATGGAGGCCTACTTCGCCGGGGACCTGACCGCCATTGATCGCCTGCCCGTCGCCAATGGCGGCACCGATTTTCAGCGTGAGGTCTGGGCGGCCTTGCGCACGATCCCGGCGGGTCAGACCTGTAGCTATGGCCAACTGGCCGCCGCCATTGATCGGCCCAAGGCCGTGCGGGCGCTGGGCCTAGCCAACGGTGCCAACCCCATCGCGATTATTGTGCCCTGTCACCGGGTCATCGGCGCCAATGGCACCCTGACCGGCTATGGTAGCGGTATGAACCGCAAGCAATGGCTGCTGGACCATGAGGCGGGCCTCTCACCGGCCCCACGGGTTTAACTCCGGGTGTTGAACGGACGGTTCTAGGCTATAGGGGATGAGAATAGCCGCAAGGACTGACCCGCATGACCGACGAGACCAATGAAACTCCCATCCAGCGGGCCTTGCGTTTGAAGAAACAGGCTTTGGACGCCAAGCCAAAGCCACCACGCGGCGGACGGTTCCAGCGCGAACAGGCGGCGGCCGCACAGTCCTCTTCCAAATCCAAACCTTGGATGTCACGATAGGGGAAAATCGGTTCGGGAGGACCACCCTATGCACATCGTGCGCGAGCCCTATGGCTTTGCCCATAAGGAAGTGACCAAGATCAAGGACGTCTATGGCGGTCCCACCGGTTCGGTCTTTGTCGAGTGTATGCGCATCCGGCCCGAGGGCGTCGACTCCAAGTCGGTGATCCTGTTTAGCCATCCGGTCGGCGGTGGCTCGTTCCTGCCGATGGTCACAGCGCTGGCGGCAGCGGGTCGGCACATCATCTATTGTAACACGCGCTTTCGCGGCAATGACACGGCCCTGGTGCTGGAAAAGTGCGTGCTCGACCTTGGGGCCTGTATTGCCGACCTAAAGAAGCGCTTCGGCTATGAGACCGTTATCTTGGGCGGCTGGTCCGGCGGTGGCTCTTTGTCGATGTTCTATCAGGACCAGGCCGAGCATCCGACCATCACCCACACCCCCGCCGGGGACGAGGCCGATCTGGTCGGGGCCAAACTGCAGCCCGCCGACGCCATCTTGCTGCTTGCAGCCCATGTCAGCCGCAATGTCACCCTGACCGAATGGATGGACCCGTCGATCACCGATGAAGACCGGCCCTATGAGCGCGATGTCGAGCTGAACATCTATGATCCGGCGTGCCCCAACCAGCCGCCCTATTCGGCGCAATTTGTCGAACGGTTCCGCTCGGCCCAGATTGCCCGCAATCGGCGGATCACGGCGCGGGTCAAGGCGACCTTGGCCGAGCTGAAGGCCAAGGGGGATGATTATATGGAGCGGCCCTTCGTCGTCGCGGGCACCATGTGCGATGTGCGCTGGACCGACCCGACGCAGGACCCTTCCGACCGTCCGGCAGGCACCTGCTATCTGGGTGAGCCGCGCGTGGCCAATGATGGACCGGTGGGCTTGGCGCGCTTCACCACCCTGCGCTCTTGGTTGTCGCAGTGGAGCTATGACGATAGCCGCGCCCACGGCGAGAAAAATGCCGCCAATATCTCTTGTCCCGTGCTGGTCATCAACAATACCGCCGATCTGGCCTGCACCCCAAGCCACGCCAATCGCCTCTACGAAGCGGTCGCCTCTAAGGACAAGAGTCTGGTTCAGATCGATAAGGCTGATCACTACTATATGGACCGCAAGGAACTGCTGCCCCAAGCGGTCCAGACCGTATGTGACTGGCTCGAGGCACGCCGTCTTTAGGGACTGTGCGCTTAGCGGCTTCCCAAGTCCGAAAGTTGCGGTATCTTGATCTCAACAATCGAGAAAATCGATGTTGGAGGAAGCCATGAACGCCCAAGCTAAGATCGCAACCCGTGCGCCTATGACCAACAAGACCGTCGATGTGGTCGTGGTCGGGGCTGGCTTTGGCGGCCTCTATATGACCCACCGACTGC
>CANKPO010000292.1 GCA_947484535.1 Caulobacteraceae bacterium | reverse complement strand
TCCGGCCGCCGAGCCCCTGAATGGAGCGCTTGACCACATCCATGCCGACGCCGCGTCCGGAAATGTCCGACACCGAAGAGGCGGTCGAGAAGCCGGGCATGAAGATCAGATTGTCCACATCCTCATCGCTGAGGTTGGAATCCACCTCAATCAGGCCCTTATCAATGGCGATCTGGCGCACGCGGGGCCGGTCAATGCCCTTACCGTCATCGGAAACCTCAATCACGATCCGGCCACTGCGATGGGCCGCCGACAGGCGCACGGTGCCTTCAGGGCCCTTACCCGCAGCAACCCGAACCTCAGGCCGCTCGAGGCCATGGTCGATGGCATTTCGGATCATGTGGGTGATGGGGTCGGTCAGGCGCTCAATGACGGTCTTATCGACCTCGGTGCCCTCGCCTTCAGTCACGAGGCGAACCTGCTTGCCGGTCATGGCCGCAACTTCACGGACCAGACGCGGCATGCGCTGGAATACCGATTTGACCGGCTGGGCGCGGATGGCCATCACACTGTCTTGGATCTCGCGGGTCAGATGTTCGAGATCATCAAGACCCATGGCGATATTCGAAGAGCGCGGAACGCCGCTCTCGGTCACGCGCTGGGCCAACATGGCTTGATTGATGACCAGTTCGCCGACCAGATCGATCAGTCGGTCTACCCGGTCCAGATCCACACGAATGGTCGCCTGCTGGGCCGCTGCGCCATGGGCCGCGTCCGGAGCCACCCCTGCCGCAGCCGTCGCCGCCGCCACTGCGGGCGCTGGAACGGATGGTGCCGAGGCGGCAAAGACCGGGGCCGGGGCTGGCGCGGCCAAGATCTCAGCCATGATGGCCGCTGCCGGGGCCGCTTGAACGTCGGCTTGTGCCTGCTGGATCAGGGCCATGACATCAAAGGGCTCGTCATTGCTCGCCTCACCCATCATGGGGAGGCTACTGGTCAATTGATCTGCCGTAATGGTCAGGTCGCAGTCGCCATCGACAAACTCAAAGACCTCTTGAATGTCCGAATGGCTGCGATCCGTGGTCAGGACAATCGTCCAGGCCAGATAGGCGTGCTCGGGTTCCAACTCGGCCAAGCCCGGAAGCTCGGAGCCATCGATCGAGACCTCAATATTCCCAAGACGCTTCAATTCCCGCAGCAGCAGGCCGGTTTCATTGGCCTTGGCATAGAGGGCGTTCTTGGGCCGCAGATGTACTGTCCAGCGACGCAGGGTCGGACCCTCGGGCTCAAGGTCGATGATCCCCGCCGCCAGGGGCGTAAAGCCGAAATCATCCCCAAATCCGTCATCATCCGACACGGTCAGCGGGGTAAATTCCAAGCCGGGCATATCGTCAAAATCGTCACTGAAGATCGAAGTGAGCGGTATGGCACCGTTTAAGGCTTCGAGCGCCGCAGCCAGTTCCTGCGAACGCGCCTCCTCAACCACACCGCCGTCACGGGCCGCGCGGACATGGTCGGCGAGCACATCAGCGGCGCGCAGCATGACCTTAACGACATTATTGTCCGGCGCGAGCTTACCGGCCCTCACATCATCCAGTGTGGTTTCAAAGACGTGGGCAAAGCGAACCAGAGGCTCAAGACTAAAGGCCCCAGCACCGCCCTTGATCGAGTGAACCGCGCGGAACACAGCATTGACCGTCTCAGAGTCGGTCTCGCCCTGTTCCATGGCCAAGAGGCCCGATTCGAGCTCGGACAGCTGTTCTTCGCATTCTTGGAAGAATGTGACCTTGATCGCTTCTAACGGATCCACGGGCGTTTGCTCCGGTTACAGGGCGCGTCAGGCCGCGACGCGGCGAACAGCGTCGATCAGCTTGTCAGGATTGAAGGGCTTCACGATCCAGCCGGTGGCACCGGCCGAACGGGCGCGCTCCTTCTTTACGGAGTCGCTTTCCGTGGTCAGGACCAGGATCGGGGTGGCCCGATGGCGTTCGCTCTTGCGCACCCCTTCGATGAAGCCAAACCCATCCATACGCGGCATATTGATATCGGTGATGATCACATCGGGCATGGCCATGGATTCCAGCACCTCGAGACCATGGACCCCGTCCACAGCCTGCACCACGGTGAAACCGGCATCGCCCAGAGCCAGCATCAGCATGTCGCGCATGGTGCGGGAGTCATCAACGGTCAAAACGATCTTGCTCAATGGACTAGCCCTGCTGAACGAACGGCTGAAGATCCTCGGCACCAAAAAGGCTCAAGGCCTCTTGAAATGCTGGGGAGGGTGAGGAAATGACAAAGGGCATGGCGTCGGCTGCCCAAGTGGCTTGGGCGGACATCAAAACCTGTAAACAGAGACCGCCGAGACGCTGCACATTGGAGGCGTCAATGTCCAAAGGCATGTGACGAAGGGACAGGAGCTCAGAGCGCAAGGAGGCTGCGGCCTTGAGGTCGAGATTTTCAATCAGTTGCAGCCTCGAAGCAGACGCAGGTTCGGTCATTTCAGTCCTCTGGGTTTGGGCCGCCAAACCGAGTGTGGGGCATTCGAAAGCGGGTGTGGGACCCGAAAAACGATAGCTATAACCACCTAAATGACAGAGGCCAGTAAACAACTCATTTAATCATGAAGTTCTAAAAGACGGGCGTAGCCTTTGCCGGACCGAAAAGGGCGGGGACGGCGATGCAGCGCCGCCCCACAGGTCGTGACGGCTGGCTAGTTCAGTTCACCCTGAAGATGACGCGCTGGAGTAGGAGCATCGTCGGCCTCAAGCCGCTCCATCAGGGCGTCCAGTTCCTGCCACAGGACCTTGGGCAGGCGGTCGGCGAACCGGTCATAGGCAGCCGGGATCAAGGACGCCTCTTCGCGCCACACATCACGGTCAACCGATAGGAGCAGATCCATCTGCGCGTCAGACAGGTTCAGGCCAGACGTATCGATCGCGCCCTTGGCGGGCAGATTGCCAATCGGCGTCGCCTGAGCCTGCGCCGTGCCTTCGAGACGTTCGACAATCCACTTCAGGACGCGGCTATTTTCGCCATAGCCGGGCCAGACGAACTTGCCGCCCTCATCCTTGCGGAACCAGTTGACGAAATAGATGCGCGGCAGCTTGGCCGCATCGGCCTTTTGGCCAATGGAGAGCCAGTGATTGAAATAGTCGCCCATATTGTAGCCGCAGAAGGGCAGCATGGCGAAGGGATCGCGGCGCAGCTCGCCGACCTTGTTTTC
>CANKPO010000291.1 GCA_947484535.1 Caulobacteraceae bacterium | reverse complement strand
TGGGCGCCGCCGAGCCTATCTGGACTATCTGGTCAATGACCACGCCTTCTTGCGCGTGGGCTTCCAGAACGCCCATTGGATCACGCCAGAACTGGTGCGCACCAACCAGCCTTGGCCGTTCCAACTGGCCTGGTGGAAGAGGCAGGGCGTGCGGACCATCATCAATCTGCGCGGCGGCTTTGATGGCAGCTTTTATGCGCTGGAAAAGGACGCCTGCGAGCGGCTAGGCCTGACGATGGTCGACTTCACCATCACCTCGCGTGAAGTGCCATCGCGCGAGCGGGTTCTGGGGGCGCGCGACCTCTTCGCCTCCATCGAATATCCCGCCCTGATGCACTGTAAGTCTGGTGCGGACCGAGCCGGGATCATGAGTGTCTTCTATGCCCACTTCCACCTCGGCCTGCCGATCCGCGAGGCGATGAAGGAACTGTCTCTGCGCTATCTGCACGTCAAACAGGGCAAGACCGGCGTGCTCGACTATGTGTTTGAGCGCTATCTGGCTGAAGGCGAACCGATTGGCCAAAGCTTCATCGACTGGGTGATGAGCGATGCCTACGACCCCGTCGCAATCAAGGCCGATTTCAAGGCCGCTTGGATCGGCACGCTCTTGACCGAAAAGCTGCTTCGTCGCGAATAGAGGGCCGCGAATAGGCCGCGAAACTAGGCGCGTCCGGTCTGTCCTGACAGGCTGCTGGCATGAACGCCGATCTTGGCCAGAGCCTTAGACCATTTGTCATTGGGGTTGGAATCGAACAGCAGGTCCTCGTCCGCCTCGCATGTCAGCCAGACATTATCACGCAGTTCCTGCTCCAACTGCCCCGGACCCCATCCCGCATAGCCCAAGGCTAGGATCGATCGCCGAGGCCCGCTGTCGCCGCCAATGGCCTGCAGAACCTCGCGGGTGGCGGTCATGGCGACGCCATTGGCCACGGGCAAGGTCGCCGTTTCACTCAGATAGTCATCAGTGTGCAGGACAAAGCCACGCTCACGCTCGACCGGCCCACCGATGAGCACAGGGGCCGGACCAGCCTCGCTGATCAAGGGAATTTCGAGCGTCTTGAGCACATCGGCCAAGGTCACCCCTTCGACCGGCCGGTTCAAGGTGACGCCCATGGCCTGATCGGGAGTGTGAACGCACAGATAGATGATGGACCGCTCAAAGCGCGGATCCTCAATCCCCGGCATGGAGATCAGCACCCGTCCGGCCAGAAAGGTCCGCTCACCGGCCTCACGCCATTCTTTGTTTCGGTCAAACATGATGTGATGATCGGCCGACTAGAGGCGGGTTTCAAGCCTTGAACATCAAACTTCAATGACAACTGTGCGAGATCACGCCCGTGAGGCTTGGCGAACGGTCTTTGCGGCCTTATGTCGATGGCATGCACGTCATTTCGCGTGCCTCACACAATCAGGAGGGCCCCATGGCCATCAAGATCGGCGACAGCCTGCCTAAGGCAACCTTCATGACCATGACCGCTGAGGGCCCCGCCCCAGTCACCACCGATCAGCTGTTCGGCGGCAAGCGCGTTGCCCTGTTCGCCGTCCCCGGAGCCTTCACCCCGACCTGCTCGGCCAAACACCTGCCCGGTTTCAAAGACCATGCCGCAGACCTCAAGGCCAAGGGTGTCGACACCATCGCCTGCGTTTCGGTCAACGACATGTTCGTTATGAAGGCTTGGGCCAAGGATCAGGGCATCACCGACGAGGTGCTGATGCTGGCAGACGGCAATGGCGACTTCACCAAGGCCTTGGGTCTTGAAATGGACGGCTCCAAGTTCGGTATGGGCCTGCGCTCGCAGCGCTATTCCTTCGTCGCCAAGGACGGCGTCGTGGAACAGTTGAATGTCGAAGAGGGCGGCGACTTCAAGGTCTCCTCCGCCGACTATATGCTCGCCCAACTCTAAAAAAGGCCCCCCTCCCCGGCTGGCTTGGTTGGGTGAGGGGGACTTCCTTAGAACAAGACCCCCTTCGGCCCTTCGGGCCACTTCCCCCAGAGGGGGAAGATCTACGAGTCTTAAATCTTCCCCCTCTGGGGGAAGTACCGGCGAAGCCGGGGTAGGGGGTTGCTAAGCCCCGGCCTTTTTCGCAAAGGCCCAGGCTGTATCGCCCAGAATGGGAACTCGCTCGCCCATGGCGATGGCATAGGGCGACGAGGCAGTGCCATCACGCACGCGGCCCGCAATACCCTGACAGATGCCGCCAAGCCGGAACAGGTTGTAGGCGAAGAACCAGTCGAGATTGGGCAGGCCCGAACGGTTGGTCGCGGCGCAATAGCGCTCCACCGCCTCTTCGATCGAGGGAATGCCCGCTGCCTTCAGGTCCATCTCCGCCAGCCCGCCGCGCTGATCGGACGGCATCACCCACTGCATCAGGAAATAGGTGAAGTCGGCCAAGGGATTGCCCAGGGTCGACAGCTCCCAATCCAGCACGGCCAGAACCCGGTTCTCGGTTGGATGCAGGATCATATTGTCCAGACGATAGTCGCCATGGACGATGGAGGTCATGTCATCCTCCGGCGCGCTCTGCGGCAGGAAGTCCATCAGACTGTTCATCGAGGGGATGACCTGGGTCTCAGAGGCCCGGTATTGCTTGCTCCAACGGTCGATCTGGCGCGAGAAATAGTTCCCCGGACGGCCATAGTCAGCCAAGCCGATGGCGGCATAGTCGGTATTGTGCAGGGCCGCCAGCGTATCGATCTCAGCGCCGTAGATCTCGCCCCGATCCTTTGGCGTGCTGTCTTCGAGGCGACCGTCCCACAGGATGCGGCCCTCAACCATGCCCATGACATAGAACATGGTGCCCAGAACGCTTTCGTCGGTGCAGAGCGCATAGGCCTTGGCGACGGGGAAATTGGTCTTGTTGAGACCCGAAATGACCTTGAATTCACGGTCCACCGCATGGGCCGAGGGCAAGAGCTTGCCGGGGGGCTTGCGGCGCAGAACATAGCGCTGGTTGGGGGTGATCAGCTGATAGGTCGGGTTGGATTGACCACCCTTGAACTGACGCACCTCGAGCGGACCGGCATAGTCTTCGACATTGGCCTGCATCCAAACGGCCAGAGCGGCCTCATCAATCCGGTGGCGCTCGTCCACATCCTTGGTGCCGGAAAAGGCGTCTTGAGGGGCTTCTACGGCGGCCATGTGGTTTCTCCCAAACACTTGCTTGGCTGGAGTTTAACGATGGAGC
>CANKPO010000290.1 GCA_947484535.1 Caulobacteraceae bacterium | reverse complement strand
TCGACCAGTTCGAGCGGATCAAGGACATTGCCCTTGGACTTGCTCATCTTCTGGCCCTTTTCATCGCGGACCAGCGCATTGATGAAGACCCGCTTAAACGGCACCTCGCCCTTGAAATGCAGGCCCATCATCATCATCCGGGCCACCCAGAAGAAGATGATGTCAAAGCCAGTGACCAGCGTATGGGTCGGATAGAACCGCTTCAGGTCCTCCGTATCCTTGGGCCAGCCCATGGTCGAGAAGGGCCATAGGGCCGACGAGAACCAGGTGTCCAGAACATCTTCGTCCTGATGCAGCTCTTCGGCCTTGCCATAGTGGGCCAGGGCCGCCGACTTGGCTTCGGCCTCGGTCTCTTCGACAAAGATGGTGCCGTCAGGGCCGTACCAAGCGGGAATCCGATGGCCCCACCAGAGCTGGCGCGACACGCACCAGGGCTCGATATTGCGCAGCCACTCGAAATAGGTCTTTTCCCAATTGCGCGGTTCAAAGACCGTATCGCCCTGCTCTACCGCCTTGATCGCCGGTTGGGCCAAGGTGTGGGCATCGACGAACCACTGATCGGTCAGATAGGGCTCGATCACCACGCCAGAGCGGTCACCGTGCGGGACGGTGTGACGGGTCTTTTCGATCTCACGCAGCAGGCCGAGTTCTTCGAACTTGGCGACAATGGCCTTACGGGCCACGAACCGGTCAAGGCCGACATAGTCCGCAGGCACATCACCGGCAATATTGCCAAAATCGTCGAGAATATTGATCAGCGGCAGACTGTTGCGCTTGCCGACCTGGAAGTCGTTGAAATCATGGGCAGGCGTGATCTTCACCGCGCCAGAGCCCTTTTCAGGATCCGCATACTCATCAGCGACAATCGGGATCAGACGCCCAACGATCGGCAGGCGCACGAACTTGCCGATCAGATGTTGATAGCGCTCGTCCTTGGGATGGACGGCAACCGCCGTATCGCCCAGCATGGTTTCCGGGCGGGTGGTCGCCACGACAATCTCGCCCGAGCCATCCTCGAGCGGATAGGCAAAGTGCCAATAGAAGCCGTCCACCTCGCGCTGCTCGACCTCAAGGTCGGAGATGGCGGTCTGGAACTGTGGGTCCCAATTGACCAGACGCTTGTCGCGATAGATCAGGCCCTGCTTATGCAAGGTGACAAAGACCTTGCGCACGGCCTCGGACAGGCCCTCATCGAGGGTAAAGCGCTCGCGGCTCCAGTCGCAGGAGACACCCAGACGACGAAGCTGGTTCTGGATCGATCCAGCGGAGGTGGCCTTCCACTCCCAGACCTTGTCGACAAAGGCTTCACGGCCAAGTTCGCGGCGGGTGGGTCCTCCCTCAGCGGCCAACTGGCGTTCCACCACCATCTGGGTGGCGATCCCGGCATGGTCGGTTCCGGGCAGCCACAGGGCCGCCTTGCCACGCATCCGCTCAAAGCGAATGAGCACATCCTGCAGGGTATTGTTCAGCGCATGGCCAACATGCAGCGCACCGGTCACATTCGGCGGCGGGATGACGATACTGAACGGTTCAGCCGCTGGGTCGTCCGAGGGCTGGAACGCCCCAGAGCTTTCCCATTTGGCGTAAAGACGAGGTTCGGCGGTTTTGGGATCGTAGGTTTTTTCGAGCATGACCAATCACGTCGGCGCGGTTGATGCGCCGTTGCCAATCTATAACAGTCCCCCGGCCCGATTGCGAAGCCGCTAAGCGTCTATCGGTGGGACCCTATGGGAAAATCAGGACCTAGAGGCGACGACGCGAGATGCGTGACACCTCTTCATCGACGGTGGCCTGTACGATGGTCGGTAGGTTCTCGTCCAACCAGGTCTTCAACATCGGACGCAACAACTCGCGAACCACATCTTCGAGGGTCCGCCCATGGCCGGGCATGGCGATGGTCTGGGCAAGGTGGCCAAAGGCAGAAGCGGCGGCGACCTCTGCAACATGGCTAACAATGGCCTCTTCCATAACAGGCATCGGTACAGGGGCCGCCCTCGGCGGTGGCGGCGGCGCATAGGCTTCCAGATCATCAGATTGGAATACCGGCGCGGGCTCTGGCTCGGGGGCCCTATAGGGCTCGGTCAGATCGAGGATGTCGTCCTCATCGTCGAACACAGGATCAGGCTCTGGTGCGAGAGCCGCGACGCGCTCAGGCTCAGGCTCTTCCATCGGCTCATAGTCGGGCTCAGCCTCAGCTTCGGGCTCAGGCTCATCCTCGGCCTCAGGCGCTTCGGCTCCCTCTTCCGCCGGGACCTCATCCTCAGAGATGATCCGCCGAATCGAGGCGAGAATCTCCTCCATGGTCGGTTCTTGAGAGGTCGGTTCGGACATGAGCAGGGCCACCGTCGTCAGGGTTAAGGCGAGCAATAGGCCATAGGCTAAGCGCGACCGGCGCTAGTGGCAATTTCGAAGATCGAAACATACCGATTTATGCGCCGGAAAGGCACAATATCTGGGATATTTCGCTCCGATGGCTGAATTTAGCGGCCGCCTGAGGGCGTTGCCGTTGCCATTGGGGCGTCTTCGGCGGGCTGGCGCGACTCAATCTTGCGCGAGCCGATGCCGTCGATGGCCTCAACAACCTTGTCCCATGGGGTGATGGTCCAGCCCGACTTGATCGACTTAAACCGGCCTTCCGCATCATAGACCGTGACACCGGCACTGAGGTTGCGGGCCTCCAGTGCGCCCATGGCGTTGAGCAGCTGAGCCCCGGCCAGATAGGAATCACGGCGGGCATTGACCAGTGACAGTTGGGCGTTGCGCAGTTCTTGCTCGGCGTTCAGCACATCCAGCGTGGTGCGCAGACCGACTTGGTTTTCTTGTTTGGTGCCTTCAAAGGCTACGGTCGTTGCGCGGACCTGCTCTTCGTTGGCCGTAATGGCGCTGCGTGTGGCCAAAAGTTGCGCCCAAGATTGCGAGACCGACTGCACCACCGACCGGCGCGCCACATCCATCTGCAAGCGATCACTGACATTGCTCTCGACGGCTTGACGAATCCGCGAGGCGGTCACGCCGCCGGCAAAGAGCGGCTGCGACACCACCGCCGAAGTCGTCAGGTTGCGGTCATAGTTGCCCGAATCGCGACCCGATAGGGCGCCGGCTTGATCGGTAAAGGCCAACTGCGCCTGCAGCGACACCGATGGCATCAGTTCTGACTTGGCCGCAGCGATCCGCGCGCGCGAGGCCT
>CANKPO010000289.1 GCA_947484535.1 Caulobacteraceae bacterium | reverse complement strand
TCGGATCCGGCAAGACTGTCGTGGCCATGTTGGCCATGGCCGATGTCGCGGCGGCTGGTCGCCAATCGGCCCTGATGGCCCCGACCGAAATTCTCGCGCGCCAGCACTATGAGACCCTCAAGGAGCCCCTGGCCGCGCAGGGGCTGATCCTCATGCTGCTCACGGGGCGCGATAAGGGGGCCGGACGCGCCGAAAAGCTGCGGGCCTTGCTAACCGGAGAGGTCGATATTGCTGTCGGTACCCACGCCCTGTTCCAAGATGATGTCCACTTCGCCCATCTGGCCCTCGCCGTCATAGACGAGCAGCACCGGTTTGGTGTGGCTGAACGCAGACGCCTGCAGGACAAGGGACCGGCCACGCACCTCCTGGCCATGAGCGCCACGCCGATCCCACGCACATTGGAACTGACGCTCTATGGTGATCTGGATGTCTCGCGCATCGATGAGAAGCCGCCAGGCCGAACGCCCGTTGCCACCCGTGCCGTGCCGACCCCGCGCATGGGCGAGATTGTTCAACGCCTCAACACGGCGGTATCAGCCGGGGCTCAGGCCTTCTGGATCTGCCCTCTGGTGGCAGAGTCCGAGCTGATCGATCTGGCAGCAGCTGAGGCCCGCGCCGAGGACCTGCGCAAACTGATCGGCCCCAGCGTGGGTCTGGTCCATGGCCAGATGCCAGCGGCTGACAAGGACGCCGTCATGACCGCCTTCACCGAGGGACGGGTCTCGGTTCTGGTCGCCACCACCGTCGTTGAGGTCGGGGTCAATGTGCCCAATGCCTCGATCATGGTCATTGAACAGGCCGAGCGGTTCGGACTGGCGCAACTGCACCAACTGCGCGGCCGGGTTGGACGCGGGGCACGGGAAAGCTCATGCGTCCTGCTCTATGACCCGCCCCTCAGCAAGAACGGTGAGGCAAGGCTCGATATCTTGCGCAAGTCCGACGACGGCTTTGCCATTGCCGAGCGCGATCTGGAGCTACGCGGCGGCGGCGATCCTCTGGGCCTAAAACAGAGCGGTTTTCCCGCCTATCGGTTCGCGGACCCCATCGCCCATCGCGAGTTAATCATCGCAGCCGCAGACGATGCCCGCCTGATCCTCGCCCGAGACCCCAGCCTGACCGGCCAACGGGGCCTAGCGGTTCGGATTTTGGGGGAGTTGTTCGATTGGCAAGCGGCAATGGGCCTCACTGACGCTGGGTGAGGCTTGGCCTAGGGCTTCAGACCCGTCACAGTAGGGTCAAGAACAAGACTTTAGGGAGCCGCCGTATGGAAGCTGCTGATTTGGAACGGGCGATCAATCAGGTCGCCGCGAAACTTGCCCCGGGCGCGACGGGCGCCAGTGACCTTCGCCGCCTATCGGGCGGGGCCAGCCAAGAGACCTGGTCCATCCTTGCCAATACGCCCAGCGGCGACGTGCCTCTGATCCTGCGCCGCCGTCCCGACAGCCCCACCGGCTCTGGCAATGCGGTGCCGTTGGCCACCGAAGCGGCCCTGATCCGCGCCGCCGCCGCGCGCGGTGCTCCCGTCCCGACCGTGCCCTATGTGTTCCAAGAGGCTGACGGCGTCGGTGAGGCCTATGTGATGGGCAAGGTCGAGGGCGAGACCCTTGGCAGCCGCATCGTCCGCAACGACGCCTTCGCCGCCATCCGCCCAAAGCTGGCTGCCCAGTGCGGCGCGGTGCTCGCCCAGATCCATGCCATCCCGCTTGAAGGCCTGCCAGAGGTCGCCCATTCCAGCGCGCTGGTGGAATTGGAAAAGTACGAGGCGGTCTATCGCGCCTGCGGGGCTGAACGGCCGATCATCGAGGCGGCCTTGGTTCACCTTAAACGCCACGCTCCAGCGTTGGAACGCCAGACCCTCGTGCACGGCGACTTTCGCAATGGCAATCTGATGATCCATCCCGAGGACGGCCTGCGAGCCGTGCTTGACTGGGAACTGGCTCATCTGGGCGATCCGGCGGAGGACCTTGGCTGGATCTGTGTCAATTCTTGGCGCTTTGGCAACCATGCCAAGCCGGTCGGCGGCTTTGGCGACTATAGCCAGTTGCTCGACGCCTATGAGGCCGCGGGTGGCACCCCCATCGCGCTGGAGCGGGTCAAGTACTGGCAGATGCTCGGCTCGATGAAGTGGGGGATCATGTGCATGACCATGTACCTATCCTTTGCCAATGGGGCTGACCCCTCGGTCGAGCGCGCCATGATCGGGCGCCGGACCAGCGAAACTGAGATTGATCTGATTACGCTTCTGGAGGCCGTCGCATGATCGAACAACCCACCGCCCTAGAACTGGTCGATGCTGTGATCGGCTTTATCGAGACCCGCGCCGCGCCGCAACTGAAGGACCGCGACGTGTTCCTCGCCCGTGTCGCGGTCAATGCCCTCCTGACCCTGCGCCGCGAGATCGAGCACGGGGCCGCTGCCGAGGCCGCCGCCACCACACGCCTGCAGGACCTGATGGGCGAGGAAGGCGACTTTGCCAGCCTCAACACCGCCCTATGCCAAGCCATCCGCGAAGGCACCATCGACATCACCGCCCCCGCCCTTCTCGCCCACATGCGCGCCAGCATCATCGACCAGGTCCAGATCGACCAACCGAACTATTCGGGGCTAAAGGCAGCGCTGGCGGAGGGATAACTGGATACCCACACTCCTCCTCATCCTGAGCCTGTCGAAGGACGAGGATGGCCGCTACAATCCGTGCCGCGACCCATGCTTCGACAGGCTCAGCATGAGGACGGGTAAGTGCATCATTTTCCGCGTCATTGCGAGGCGTGAAACGCCGAAGCAACCCAGGGCAACATCCATTCAGGTCCGTATTATACCCCTGGGTTGCTTCGCTGCGCTCGCAATGACGAACGTAAAATAAAGCCCTTTCCCCCCTTGAGGGGGAGAGGGTTGGGAGTGGGGGGGTGTTCATCCGCGATCCTCTCACGCTGTGCATGATATCAGACGGCCACTTCCCGCCTCAGTGTAAGGGTCTGGATACCCGCCTTCGCGGGGAACGCGGATGTGGGGTGGGAAAGATAACAAGACCCCCTTCGGCGCTGCGCGCCACTTCCCCCAGAAGGGGAAGATTTGCCGTCCCTAGATCTTCCCCCTCTGGGGGAAGTACCCGCGCAGCGGGGGTAGGGGGTCCCTCACCTCACCCTATGGGCGGGCGTCTGTCCCTGATCGGCGGAGCGTTCGATGG
>CANKPO010000288.1 GCA_947484535.1 Caulobacteraceae bacterium | reverse complement strand
CGGTGGGCGATGTCTTGCGCGAGCAGGCCTATGTCATGACCCGCTGCGGCATTGATGCCTTTGTTCCCGCCGATGGCTCCAGCGCGGCGGAATGGTCGCGGGCGGCGGGTCATTTCCGCCATGTCTATCAGACCGCTGCGGATGGCCGGACCCCGGCCTATGCGGAACCGGGTAGGCGCTAGGGCCATGGCTATAGATTTGCAGAACCAAACCTCGGTCGGCGCTCACGCCAGCCTCGCTGAACAGCTTGATCAGGACCTGCGCCATGCCTCGCCGCAGGAGATCTTGGCGCGGGCGGTCGAGACCTTTGGTGATCGGTTGGCGCTTGTCTCATCCTTTGGCGCGGAGTCGGCGGTGCTGCTGCATCTGGTCGCCCAGATCAAGCCGGACATGCCGGTCCTGTTCCTAGATACGGGTATGCTGTTTGGCCAGACCCTCGACTATCGCAAAAGCTTGGCAGGCCGCCTTGGCCTGACCGATGTGCGGGACCTACGCCCTCAGTTCCAAGATTTGGCGACTGGCGATCCTAAGGCCGACCTGTGGAAGATCGATACCGATGGCTGCTGTCACATCCGCAAGGTCCTGCCCCTTGACCGGGCCTTGGGCGGCTTTGATGGCTGGATCACCGGTCGCAAGCGTTTCCATGGCGGTGACCGTTTGCGCTTGGCCGTGGTTGAGCAGGCTCCGGATCAGGTGAAATTCAACCCGCTGGCCAATTGGGACAAGGCCGATCTGGACGCCTATATCGCCCAACATGACCTGCCGCCCCATCCCTTGGTGGCCCAAGGCTATCCCTCGGTCGGCTGCTGGCCCTGCACCAATCCGGTCGAAGAGGGCGAGGATGTTCGGGCAGGACGCTGGGCCGGGTCGGAAAAGACCGAGTGCGGCATCCACCGTCCCCTCGACGCGGATAGTGATGCCGGAGATGTCGGCGCCGATATCTAGGGCTTGGGCGCGGGCGTGGTGGGCTTGGCGGTCGGCCAGGCGGGTGGGCAGCCCTTAAACTCCCCGATCCTGTGGGCCGATAGGGTCTTGAGGTTCAGACCCTTCTTCATCAGGGGCTGCATCGAATAGGACCCAAAGCCGGTAAAGAGGTCGATCATCGCCCCGCGAATGGCCCCGCCCGTGTCGGATGCGTACCACATCCCATCATGGACGCCGCCGCCGGGCACCGGTAGGCCGACCGTCTCTGGAATATAGACCACAGAGCCCTTTGGAACGACCTTTGGGTCGATGGCGACGGTACGCATCGGCACGACCTTGCACCCTAAAGAGTCCCTATTGCCAACCCCCTTGGCACCCACATGATACATCCGCACGGCCAGTTTCCAGTCGGGGAGCATCATGGCCGCAGGACTCAAGGCGAGGCTACTGACCTGTTCGAGGGCGGAATTGACCAGATCGCCAATCGGATCGTCCGCCGGGGGCTTACTTGGTGCCGATGGCGTGGGCGCAGGGGAAGGCGGCGCAGGCTTGGGCGAAGAGGCGCTCTGTCCCCAAGCGGATGGAGCCGCCAGACCGACTGCGATCAGGAACCCAATGATAAGGGGAAGGCGCGTGCGTCGAGACAAGATCTACCAGAGGTCAGCCTTGGCGTATTGAGCCGACCCTATTTAAGGGGCATGAAGGGCTCGGATCAACCCTGTTGGTGAAGGGATGTTTGGCATGCGCCAAAATGTATTGGAAAAGCACCTCGATGGTTTGTTTGTCCAAGCAGTGAATAAAGCGGGAATCTCGATTGCTGGGGTCACGCGTCAGGCTGCGCTTGAAAATAGTTTAGGGAGTTACCGCCTCGCTTTTGCATATGTGGAGGCGATCAAGGTGGAAGGGGAAGCCTTCATCGGATTGATGTTGCCAATTTATGAGGTTAGCAAATCGACCGTGTTTAACCGAACGGTTAAATCTAAATTTCTGAAATGCTTAGATAAATACACAGTCGAAGCTCGAACTTGGATTCAAGATCCGGTGGGCTTTCCTGGTGGCTTAAGAGCTGTTTTTGAGAGCAACTTCGATCCAATGATTGTTGGCCTCAAAAAGACGTTGGAGAGGGAAATGGATCGAATAGACTCCCTGCCGTCTGAGCCTTGGTGGAAACGCCACCCAATTGGTCCTTTACTAGCTATTTTGGCATTGGCCCTATCGGCCGCTCAGTTTCTCTATGACCGAGGGATTGTCAAATGACCCTGCAAATCTATGGTGATCGGATCTCCGGAAACTGTCTCAAGGTCAAGTGGACGGCCGACTATCTGTCGATCCCCTATCGCTGGATCGATATTGATGTCCTGAAGGATGAGGCCAAGGCACCATCCTTTTTGGTGCTCAATCCCGCTGGTCAGGTGCCGACTGTGGTGCTCGAGGATGGTCGGGTTCTGGCCCAGTCTAACGCCATCATCACCTATCTGGCCCAGGGCTCTGACCTGATCCCCACCGACGCCTATGACCGGGCCAAGATGCTGGAATGGATGTATTGGGAGCAATATAGCCATGAGCCCTATATCGCGGTGGTGCGCTTTCAGCGGCATATGATGGGTAAGGACGCCGATCAGATCGAGCCGCGCCTGATGGAACGGGGCTATGGGGCCTTGGCGCGGATGGAGGCAGGTCTTACGGGCCGCGCCTATCTGGCCTCAGATCGTGTGACCTTGGCGGATGTAGCCCTCGTGGCCTATACGCGCCTTGCACCTCAGGGCGGATTTGATATGCAGGCCTATCCGCTATTGCGGGCTTGGATGGCGCGTGTCGAAGCGGATCTTGGCATCACAGACTGATCGAAAAGGCGGCGCTCTATGACGGTTTCCCTCTCTAGGCGCGCGCGCCTTGGACTTTCGGCTTTGAGCGCTGTCATCGCCCTGGCGGTGCCGGTCTCAGCCTTAGCCTGGGGCGCGACGGGTCATCGGATCATCGCGGAGGCGGGTATGCAGGCCTTGCCCGCAGACCTTCCCGCCTTCCTTCGTCGACCGGAGGCGGTGACCACGGTCGGTGAACTGGCCCGCGAGCTGGACAGGTCCAAGGGGGCAGGGCGCCTTCACGCCTCAATGCGCGACCCCAATCATTTTGTGGACCTCGATGATCAGGGCCTGATTATGGGCGCGACGCCACTTGAGCCCATGGCCGCGACCCGGTCAGACTATGAAACAGCCTTGCGCGCAGGCGGTTCGGACAGTGCCAAGGCGGGTCTCCTGTCCTATGCGATGGTCGATGGCTG
>CANKPO010000287.1 GCA_947484535.1 Caulobacteraceae bacterium | reverse complement strand
TAACCGCCAATAGCTCAGCGGTCAGGGGATCGAGACCCTCGACGCCCCCTATCGTCTGTACACAGACCGTTTCTAGCAGGGCCAACTCTTTGCGGACATTGGCCTCCTTTGCAGGATCGCCAATCCGCTCGGCCTTGACGCGCAGTATGGTTATCTTATCGATCAATTCACCCGCTGAGACGGGGATCAAAAGGCTCATAGGGTGTCTCCCGACAAGAGTGCGTCTAGCGCGGTCTGCACGACCTCCAAAGGAAGGGCTGCCATGTCCTGGCCATAGTCCTCGGCAATCAGGACCGACAGGCGCTGAGCTGAGGGCCGAAACTTCACCGCCTTGCGACGATCTTTCTGCAGGCTCAGCAAGGGTACGCCGCCCGCCGCCATCATATGGCCAGGACCGGCGTCATTGGCCACGGCTGCGGCAAGGCGGCCTGCCAGAGCAATGACCAGCAAGGGGCCCTTAATGTCGGCAAAGTCATCCCGGCGATTCACCTCAGGAAATAGGGCTTGAGGCAAAGCCGTCTGCGCCAAGGCGCGGTCGGCCTGCTCGTCCGGACCGAAGAAGAAGACCGGCACCCGGCCTAGATCCAACTGCGCGCGCGCCAAGGCGAGATAGTTTTCCAACGGCCAGCGCTTATCTTGCCCACCGGCACCCGGCGCAAGGCCAATGTAGCAAGGCCCATCGGGCAGAAGTGCAAGCGCCGCCTGCCCTGCCCTTGCGCCCGTAAGATTGATGGGTTCAAGAGGCGTCGGCTGTCCCGTCGCTAAGCTTAGAAGCTGCGTCAGACGGTCAATCACCGCGTCGGGCTGAACGGTTCTGGCGGGCGGCTTAGCGTCACTGAGACGAAAATCTGCAGCGCCAGAGATGAACCGAACGGCCGAGCGTTTCGCGACCAAACTGCGGCGCGGATTGTCCTGCGTATCGATCACCAGATCAAAGCGGCGTCCGGCGAAAGGCCTGGGATGGACCAGATCGAACAGGCCAGCGCCCAGAACGCCCTCGGTCAGCACCTCATCAATAAGCCCCTCGACCACAGCCCGCAGAGGTCCTGAATAGACCGTCTCACCCTTGCCCGCACACCAGACGATGTGGCCCTGCGGATAGGCCCGGCGAAGGGCGGCGATAAAGGGCAGCTTGATCAGGCCATCGCCGATCACCTCGCCCATCGAATAGATCATCACCGTGAAGGTCATGACCGCCGCAGTACGCTAATCCGCGCGGGCCGGTCAATCATCGTCCCATGGCCCGTTGATGAGAAGTTCTGGTTCTTTGCGGGCCTTGGCCTTGGATTTCGCGCCGGACTTACCGACGGCCTTGCCCTTTGAGCGGGCCTTGATCGCCGTCTCCACGGCCAGCCGCGCCCATCGGCAAGCCGCTATCCGGTCATCGGCTGCATCCTCGGGCAAACGCCAATAGTGCAAGATGCCGGTTCGGCCATCCTTCATCTCGAAGGTAAAGGGGCTAGAGCCCGCCGCCTCGAACTGGGCCTCGGTCTCCTTGTCCGCTTTCAGATAGAGGCTATCGCCAAAGATCAGAGCGAACATCAGATCGCTTTGATAGAGCCCCACCCCGCCAAACATCCGCTTCACCTGAACCGGACCAAGATCCGACAAAAGGTCGGTCACATGACCAAGGAAGCCAGGATCAACGGCCACAGCGTTTGGGTCCTAGTCGGCTTCGGGAAGGGCCGGAATGATAGTCACACTTTCACCGCATCCACAGGCATCCGTCTCGTTGGGATTGCGGAATACGAATTTGGATGACAGGCGCGTGGTCTCATAGTCGATTTCTGAGCCGATCAGGAACAGGACCGCCTTGGGGTCGATCAGGATGCGCACGCCCTTATCCTCAACCACCTCGTCCAGCGCGGCCGCGGTCTCGGCATATTCGAGGATATATTCTTGACCCGCACAGCCGCCATTTTTCACGCCGACCCGCAGGCCCGCATAGGGCTGTTCAGCGCGGTCCATGATCTCTCGCACGCGCTCTGCTGCGCGGTCGGTCAGGCTGACAACCTTGGGCCGGGGACGGCGGGGCCGAAGGGTGATGACGGGCTCTGGGGTGGTGGGTTCGGTTTGCATGATCAGAACATGTTCAATTGCAGCTTAGCCTCATCCGACATCCGCGAGGGGTCCCACGGGGGATCAAAGACCAGATTGACAGTACAGGACTTCAGGCCACCGACCTGAAGGATCGCCTCTTCCACCCAGCCCGGCATTTCCCCGGCCACCGGACAACCGGGCGCGGTCAAGGTCATGTCGATCACCACATCCATATCGTCAGACAGATCGACCTTATAGATCAGACCGAGCTCATAGATATCAACAGGGATTTCAGGGTCATAGACGGTCTTGAGCTGCTCGACCAAGCGGTCGGTCATGCGGTCAAGCTCATCCTGGCCCATAGCGGTGGCTGGGCTCTCGGCAGTTGGGTTCACGGTCGCATCGTCCATAGGGGTCACGCTAGCCTAAGCAAAAAAGGTTTGGGCGCGGATCAAGGCGTCGACGAACAGATCGACCTCCTCGACAGTGTTATATAGGCCAAAAGAGGCGCGCGCGCTCGAAGTAACGCCAAATCGGGTCATCAGGGGCTCGGCGCAGTGGGTCCCGGCTCGCACGGCCACGCCATATCGATCCAGAATCTGGGCCAGATCATGGGCATGAACACCGTCGATGGTGAAGCTGAGCACAGCCCCCTTGCCCGGTGCAGTCCCCAAGACCCGCAGACCCTTGATGCCCTGCACCGCCTCATAGGCCCGCTGATAGAGGGCATGTTCATGGGCCGCGATGGCATGGCGATCTTGGGCCATCAGCCAGTCGATGGCCGCACCAAGACCAATGGCCTCGATAATGGCCGGGGTGCCTGCCTCAAACCGGTGCGGCGGGTCGGCATAGGTGATGGTTTCTAACGACACCGAGCTAATCATCTCGCCGCCGCCTTGATAGGGCGGCATGGAGGCCAGCATCTCAGCCTTGCCGTAAAGAACGCCGATCCCGGTCGGGCCATAGAGCTTGTGACCCGAAAAGACATAGAAATCGACATCGAGCGCCTGAACATCGACGATCTCGTGAACGATAGACTGACAGCCATCGAGAAGCACGGGCACGCTGTGGGCATGAGCGATAGCCACGATCTCTGCGGCGGGATTGACGGTGCCCAGAACGTTGGACATGTGGCTGAGGGAAACAAGCCGGGTGCGGGGGCTGAACAGGGCGC
>CANKPO010000286.1 GCA_947484535.1 Caulobacteraceae bacterium | reverse complement strand
TGATCGGCCAGCCAGCGCATTAGGCCCAGGAAATAGGGCAGTTCCGCCTCGCGCATCCGCCGCTCATAGACGGTCAGAATATAGCGGCCGGTCTCGGTCTCGAGCAGGAAGTTCGAATTTTCGACCCCTTCGGCAATGCCCTTGAAGGCCAAGGGCTTGCCAAGGTCATAGTCCGCCAAAAAGGCGTCCAGTTCTGCGTCGGTGATGTCTGTGTAAACGGCCATGGCACTTGATCGGTGACGAAGGCCTCGCGGTCAAGCTTAGGCCGGATCAAAATTTTCCGACAGGATGCGCGGCAGCTTGAAGGTCACGGTCTCTCGGACGGGGTCCACCTCTTCAATCGTGATCTGGAACCGCTGAGCCAGCGTGTCGATCAGGGCCTCCACCAACCGTTCGGGAGCCGAGGCCCCCGCCGTAATGCCCACCGTTTGCACGCTCTCCAGCCAGGCCCAATCAAGACTTGAGGCATCATCGATCAGTTCGGCCGCCTTGACGCCCGCCCTGAGGCCCACCTCGACGAGACGCACAGAGTTGGACGAGTTCTTCGATCCTATGACCAACAGCAGATCCGCATCCTCTGCCAACCGCTTGACCGCATCTTGCCGGTTGGTCGTGGCGTAGCAGATATCTTCCTTGTGCGGCGCGGCCATCAGGGGGAAGCGCTCTTGCAGGACAGAGACGATGGCGGCGGTATCGTCGACGGACAGGGTGGTCTGGGTGGCAAAGGCGAGTCGGGCAGGGTCCTTGGGCTCGAAGGCGCGGGCATCCTCAACCGTTTCGACCAGACAGACGGCGCCTTCGGGCAACTGACCCATGGTCCCGATCACTTCGGGGTGTCCGGCATGGCCGATGAGAATTATTTCGCGGCCCGCCTCAAAGTGACGTTCCGCCTCGACATGAACCTTGGAGACCAGCGGGCAGGTGGCGTCCAGATAGAGCATCTTGCGGCTCTGAGCGTCGGCTGGGACTGATTTGGGCACGCCATGGGCCGAGAAGATCACTGGCCGATCTTGCGGACATTCATCCAACTCTTCGACGAAAACCGCGCCCATAGCCCTTAAACGGTCCACAACATGGCGATTATGCACGATTTCGTGGCGTACATAGACCGGCGCACCGAACTTTTCGAGGGTTCGCTCAACGATCTGAATGGCACGGTCCACCCCGGCACAAAAGCCGCGAGGGCTGGCCAAGAGGATGCGCAAGGGCGGCTTAGAAGGGGAAGAAAGATCGCTCATAGCCCCTTAATAGGCGCAGAACCTGTCCCTCGCTACCTCTGTCAACGTCAGACAAAGTTGCGAGGTCAAAGAGAAGCCTTTATCACGCAGTAGGACCAATCGTCGTGCTTTCGCGGCGAACCTGTTTGCCTTGGATTGCCCATGCGCCAATTTTCGATTGCCACTGCCGTTGCCGTCACTGCCCTCAGTGCGATTATGGTCCTTTCCGATGTCACGCCAAGCCATGCGCAGGGTCGCCCCGGTGGTCGAGACGGCGGGCAGCAGGATGAAGAAAAGGACGCGGCCAAGCGTAAGAAGCGCGATGAAGAATGGGGCAATCAGCTCTCGCCCTTGCCGGGCATGCGCAATGCTGGTCCGTGCCCCTATGTGAAGGTGCTCTATGACGCCTCGCGGATGGTGGAGTTCAAGGACAATCGCGAAGCCTCTAACGCCGTGATCTATTCGGGCGAAATTCAGGGGATCTCTGCGGGCTGTAAATATCGCGGTGCCGATCCTATCGAGCTGCGCATGGAGGTCCTGTTTGCCTTGGGCCGTGGCCCAGAGGCCACCCCCCTGTCACAGTCTGCGTCCAAGGATTTCACCTATTGGGTGGCGGTGACCAATCGCAACAAGACGGTTCTGGCCAAGGAGTATTTCACCGTTCCGGCCCGGTTCGCCGCAGGTGAAGATCGCGCTCTCTATACGGACAAGATCGACAGCATCGTCATTCCACGCGCTGGTGAAGGTGTCAGCGGCGCCAATTTCGAGGTTCTGATTGGGTTTGATGTGACGCCGCAGATGGCTGAGTTCAATCGGGACGGCAAACGCTTCCGCGTCAATGTCGCCCCGCAGAAGGCACCCTAGGCCTCTCCATGACGGATCTAAAAGGGGCCTTGAGCCAAACGGTTTCCAGCGTCTTTGAGGGGCTGGGCCTTGATGCATCATTGGGTCGGGTCGGGGTTTCTGACCGTCCAGACCTGGCTGATTTTCAGTGCAACGGGGCGCTCGCCGCTGCCAAGGCCGCGCGGCGCAATCCGCGTGACATCGCCGCCGAGGTCATTGCGGCCCTGTCGGCGGATCCCAAGGCCTCGGCCCTGTTCAGTTCTGTCGAGGTGGCCGGTGCAGGCTTTGTCAATCTGCGCCTCAGCGACGGTGCCCTGACCCAGCGCGCCACAGAAATCGTGGCCGATCCGCGTCTGGGCGCGTCCCTCAACGAGACCCCGCGCCGAATCATTATCGACTATGGCGGGCCGAACGTGGCCAAGCCGATGCATGTCGGCCATCTACGCAGCTCGATCATCGGCGAAGCGATCAAGCGCATCTATCGGTTCTGTGGCGACACGGTCTGGGGCGATGCCCATTTCGGTGACTGGGGCTTCCAGATGGGGCTCTTGATCCTCGCCGCGGGCGACGAGGACCCGCGCTTGCAAGCCATTGGTGAGGGGGCGGCGGACGCTGACCTATCAGCCTTAGCCGACCTTGATCTACCCCTGCTCGACCGGCTCTATCCAATGGCGGCGGCTAAGGCCAAGGAAGACACGGACTATCGCGACCGTGCCCGCAAGGCGACGGCAGAGCTGCAAGCGGGCAAGGCGGGTTATCTGACCCTCTGGCGGCGCTTTGTGGAGGTCAGCCGGGTGGCCCTGCGCCGCGAATTTGATGCGCTAGGCGTCCATTTTGACCTTTGGAACGGCGAGAGCGATGCTGATCCCTTCATCCCCGACATGGTCACTGCCTTGCGTGCGCAAGGTCTGTTGGTCGAGGATCAGGGTGCGCAGATCGTCCGGGTGGCCCGCGAAGGGGATAAGCGCGAGCTTCCGCCCCTCTTGGTGATCTCATCCGAAGGCTCGGCCATGTATGGCACCACGGACCTGGCCACCATCGTCGGGCGCCGCCGCGATCAAGACCCGCATCTGATGCTCTATTGCGTCGACCAGCGTCAGGCCGACCATTTCGCCCAAGTGTTCCGTGCGGCTGAGCTGGCGGGTTATGCCCCGGAGG
>CANKPO010000285.1 GCA_947484535.1 Caulobacteraceae bacterium | reverse complement strand
CTACAGGTTCCCTGCCCAGCCTAACGAGCTGACTGTCGGCTATTTCAAGGCCACCGGGGCCAAGACCCCCGGCCCGATCGGCCAAGCCATGCTGGCCTATGCCAACAATCCTGCTGACACAGCAGCCTCTGATCTATTGTCGGCTGAGCCCGAATATATCGGACAGGTGCGCACCACCTGTGTGGCAACCATGCTGCGCGGCGGCCATGCGCTCAATGCCCTGCCGCAAGCTGCCACCGTATCGGTCAATTGCCGGATCATGCCGGGTGTCTCGATCGCAACCATCAAGTCCACCCTGCAGACCATCATCGCCAATCCTGCCGCCACCATCACCGTTCTGGGTGAGCCTACCGCCAGTGACGCCTCTCCCCTTCGCCCGGACGTGATGGGCGCGATCCGCAAGGCGATTGACCGGCGCGCACCTGGCCTGCCCATCGTGCCGCAGATGTCCCCCGGCGCCACCGACAGCCTCCATTTCCGGGCGGCTGGCATCCCCAGCTATGGCCTGTCCGGCATGTTCATGAACCCTGCCGATGACTATGCCCACGGCCTCAATGAACGCGCACCCGTCGCGGCCATCGATGGGGCGCTGGATCAATGGCACACGGTGATCTCGATCTTGGCGAAGTAGGGCGAAACAAGGCCCCCTTCGGCGCTGCGCGCCACTTCCCCCAGAGGGGGAAGATCAAGGATGGCAAATCTTCCCCCTCTGGGGGAAGTACCCGCGAAGCGGGGGTAGGGGGTCTTTTGATGCGGCCTATCGGATGAAAGTTGAAGCCGCGTTCAATCCCCGATAAGCACCGCACAGAGACTTCCCAAGGACCACCCCATGCCGAACGCCCATCGCAATGAAGATCTCGATCGCGACGCCGATTGGAGCCTTCCGGCATGGCTCTACAATGATCCGGAGTTCTTCGCGGTCGAGATGAAGCGGGTCATGCGGCCCTCTTGGCAAGTGGTCTGTCACATCAGCGACGTGCCAAATATTGGCGACTATCACACCTTCGATTTTCTGGGCGAAAGCATCCTTGTCGTGCGCGGCGAGGACCAGAAGATCCGGGCCATGGCCAATGTCTGCCGTCACCGAGGCTCGCGGCTGGTTGATGGGCCATCGGGCTGTGCGCGCAAGCTGGTCTGTCCCTATCACGCCTGGTCCTATGAGCTGGATGGTCGCCTGACCGGCGTGCCCATGCGCGGCACCTATCCCAGCCTTGAGATGGAGAAGCTGACCCTCCCCTCAATCGATTGCGAGATTTTTCAAGGCTTTATCTTTGTCCGCCTCGAGGGCGATGGCCCAACCGTGGCCGAGATGATGGCCCCCTATCTGTCGCAGATCGAGCCCTATCGCTTTGAAGAGATGCGCGCCTTTGGCCGCGTCACCCTGCGCCCGCGCCCGGTCAACTGGAAGAATGTGGCCGATAACTATTCGGACGGACTGCATATCAAGGTCGCCCATCCGGGCCTGACGCGCCTGTTTGGCCGCAGCTATGGCGTCGAGGCCGAGCCTTGGGTGGACCGCATGTGGGGCGAGTTGATGGACCGGCCCTCGGCCAACCCGTCCGAGCGGATGTATCAGCACCTCTTGCCGCGCGTCGATCACCTGCCTGAGACCCATCAGAAGCTCTGGCTCTATTTCAAGCTCTGGCCCAATGTCGCCTTCGACATCTATCCCGATCAGGTCGATTTCATGCAGTTCCTGCCGATCTCGCCGACCGAAACCCTGATCCGCGAGATCGCCTATGCCCTGCCCGACGAGCGCCGCGAGATGAAGGCGGCGCGCTATTTGAACTGGCGCATCAATCGTCAGGTCAATGCCGAAGACACGGTCCTGATCGAGCGCGTGCAGCAGGGCATGGCATCGCCGACCTTTAGCGTTGGCCCGCTGAGCGACACCGAGGTCTGCCTGCGCGGTTTTGGCAAGAAGCTGCGCGGCCTGATCCCTGAGGCACGGCTGCATCAGCCCCCTGCCCCGGGCTGGAGCCACCGCCCCGCCACCCCATCCGTTTCCTGAGCCTGTAGAAGAGCCACCATGTCCAAGTCTTATGACGCCGTTATCATCGGAGGCGGCCACAATGGTCTGACCTGCGCCTTCTATCTGGCCAAGACCGGTCTCAAGGTTCGGGTGCTAGAACGGCGCGAGGTTGTCGGCGGCGCGGCGGTGACCGAAGAGTTCCATCCCGGTTTTCGCAACTCCGTGGCCAGCTATACGGTCAGCCTGCTGAACCCTAAGGTCATTGCCGATATGAAGCTGGCCGAACGGGGCCTGCGCATCATCGAGCGGCCAATCTCCAACTTCCTGCCGCAGGAAGATGGCGGTTATCTCAAGCTCGGCGGCGGGCTGGAGCGCACCCAAGAAGAGTTCCGCAAGTTCTCGGCCAAGGATGCTGAAGCCCTGCCAGCCTATTACGACATGCTCGATGTGGTGGCCGATGTACTGCGCGACCTGGCCATGCAGACCCCGCCTGACGTCACCGGCGGCCTGCCCGCCCTGATCGCGGCGGCCAGTCAGGGACGCAAGCTGGCGGGCCTTGGCCTATCACAACAACGCGACGTGCTGGACCTGTTCACCAAGAGCGCCCGCACCTTCCTCGATAGCTGGTTTGAGAGCGAGGCGGTCAAGGCGGCTTTTGGCTTTGACGCCGTGGTCGGCAACTATGCCAGTCCAGACACCCCCGGCTCGGCCTATGTCCTGCTGCACCATGTCTTTGGCGAGGTAAACGGCAAGAAGGGCGCTTGGGGCCATGCGGTCGGCGGCATGGGCGCCATCACCACGGCCATGCGCGAAGCCTGCGAAGAGGCGGGCGTTGAGATCAGCCTGGAGGCCCCCGTCGCTCAAGTTCTGGTCGATGGCGACCGCGCCGTCGGCGTGCGGCTGGAGTCAGGGGCAGAGGTGTTCGGCGCTTCCATCGTGTCCAATGTCGGCCCACGTATGCTCTATGAGCGCCTGATCGCCCCATCGGACCTGTCGCCCGAATTCCGCCGCCGGGTTTCAGCCTACAAGTGTGGCTCCGGTACCTTCAGGATGAATGTGGCCCTGTCAGAGCTGCCCGACTTTACCTGCCTTCCGGGCAAGACCGTCGGCGAACATCATCAGAGCGGCATCATCCTTGCCCCCACCTTGGACTATATGGATCAGGCCTTCATGGATGCGCGCCAGTTCGGCTGGTCCAAGAAGCCGATTGTCGAGATCCTGATCCCCAGCACGGTGGATGACAGCCTCGCCCCTCCCGG
>CANKPO010000284.1 GCA_947484535.1 Caulobacteraceae bacterium | reverse complement strand
TCGCGTTTGACGTCTCGCCGCGCGCCTATGCCTGGACAGAGCGGTGTGAGGATCTGAGCGGCCTTGATGTCAGCGAAGACGACTGGATCGACCTTGAAAAACCGCCCGAGACCTTTCGCGCCCTCCTGACTGAGATTGGTCGGGTCTATGCGCCGTTCATGCTGGCCAATGCAGACGCAGTGGCGCGCGGTGCGGCGCAGGTCGTTTGTGAAATCGATGGTCAGCCCTGGAGGCAGGACCCCTTCGTCTACCAGGCCAAATGCCTGAAGTGGCTACGCGAGGCCTATTCTGCGCTAACGCCCGCTGACCAAGGCCGCGTTGACGCCGTCCTTATAGGCACTGGCTGTGAAGCGCTGTTCGAACGCGCCTAGGCAACCGGCGGATTGCGGGTCGCCGAGCTTCATTGCGCTCTTCCTCGCAGTCACGAGGTCGAACGCGCTGGGACCTGCAGTAGGTTATTGTTGACTGTTTGGTACAGAATTGTAATTCTGGAGCTTCAACTTTGCTTAGATCCCCAATTGGATCATCGACCAGCGCTAGGGGCTGAATATGATGATCGCAGTCTTGATCGTGCACGGCCTACTTGCCGTGGCCCTGCTCGGTGCAATCACTCACCAGTGTCTATCGGCACTCCGAGCCAAGCCCGCCAGCACCCTCTCTTTCGTCGACCGCTACACGGGCGTGAACCAACGGGTGTTCACATGGGCGGTCGTGATTCTGTACGGGACGACGACCCTCCTGGGGGCGATCATCTACCCGTCCTACCGGTTAAATGTACGCGTCCCATTTGAGGAGATGTCGCTAGGCTGGGCCGTGGGCCTGTTTGAGCTGAAGGAACATTTCGGCGGCCTTGGGCTATGCCTTCTGCCTGTCTATGCGTGGCTCTGGCAACCGCAGCAGATGCAGAGCCACGCTCGCGATCGCCTCGCCATCACCGCGATCCTTGCCTTTATCGTCTGGTGGGACCTCCTGGTTGGCCATGTGCTCAATAATATCCGGGGCCTGCCATGAGACTGCGCTTCTCGCCCATCATCTTTATGCTGGCCTACTGCCTCGTCTATGTCGCTGCCTTGCTGTGGGATCTGCCTGCGTTCCTCTACTATCCCCTGCACGGCCAACTGAGTTGGGGTCCTGAAGTCGTGAAGGGTCTGGGACCAGCAATGGCTTGGTACGGGATAATGGCCGAGGCCGCGCTGATCGCGGCTATCCTAGCCGTCATTGTTCCCGATCGCTGGTTTGCCAATCGCCTGCACAATGTCCTCTGGACCGTCCCTGTGGCGGCCATGCTAATCTGCACCTTCCTGATGAGGACCTTCTTTGGATGAGACCAAGCGCTTTAATGGCCGTCCTCGTGAGCCTCTGCACCCTGGCCTTTGCTAGCGGTGCTTGGGCGCAGTACAGCTACAACCCCAACAATCCCGACGAGCAGGGGTCAGACACCCGCTATTTTGGTTCTGTGAAAGACGAGAGCGGCCAAGCCATTAAAGGCGTCGCCATCTTGGTAAAGCGCACTTTCGTCTTCACGAGCGATGAGGCTGGTCGATATGTCGGCCATGCTCCTGCCGATCCTTCGCCCACGACGGTCCTGATCGGCTGCGCCAAACCCGGCTACACCCTTGTGCGCATGACCAAGCGCGCAGGCTCAACGAAGCAAAAACAATGGGTCCAAGCCGATTGCATCTTGCGCAAGGCGCGTTAGCGGCACTGGCCTTGGGGGCTGCGGTCCTCTTGCAGGGCCAGGCCCCTGCTGCCAGCGCGAGCTCCGACAATCTGACAGCGGACAGGGTTGAAAACCTGCGCCTCGGCGGCGACGGGGTGGCGCAGCGGCGACATATGTGGACGATCTTTGCGGACATGGTCTCGGATGAGGAACCGGACTTCGTTCACTGGCAAGGAGAAAGCGGCGTCTTTGGTGCCGAAGCGGCGAAGAGGCCCTCAGGCATCCAAGGCTTCCAAAGACCCAAGAGCATCGGCGGCGACCCGCATTTGATCGGCGCGCCGATCATCGCCTATAACCTTTTCAATCCCGCAGCCTTCGCTCACATTCGCGCTCAGGGCCTCTATCGCAAAGCGACGTTGGATCGCCTGCAGCTCACCGGCGGGACCGGATCTGTACCGCCCTTCCCTGCCGCGGCGATCGTGATCAAGACCGCATGGTGGCCTGTCGCGCCGGAGGGCCTGACCGCCATGCCCGTCTGGGATCCCGAGCTTAACCCGCCGGACCCCACCGGCAATCCCTACCTAGGCTGGGCGCGGGTCGTGGCCGTCGATCCCACCAATATCTCCCAAGGCAAAACTGCGGCTGTCCAATTCGTAGGGCGATCATTTCCCGGGGCGCGGCGTGTCCAGCTTGAGGCGTTCCATCATGTGGCGGTGGATGCGGCAATGGCCAAGCAGCTCGCCGGAGATCCCGAGAGCAACCGCACAGCCATCATTGCGCTGGGTCGTCCCATCGCCGTCAATGACCAACTGGCCCTGGTCGGGATCAATGTGATGACTCACGAGCAGCAAGACTGGGTCTGGGGGGCCTTCTGGTGGCACGACCGGCCTGAAGTTGGGCCCTTTGCTGCGGACCGTCCATCCACTCTGCCCGGCCCTTGGCGCAACTACCTCATGCAAGCGGCTTTTGACGCAAAGACGCCAAGGGCGTCTGACGCAGGCGCTCATATCTGTTTCAACCCTTGGCTGGAGGCCCGGTTCCCCGACGGTGGGCAGGGCGGTGGAACGGTCAGCAACTGCCTGTCCTGCCATCAGCGCGCCAGCTATCCAGCCGCCCCCTTCTTGCCCGTGACACGCGGGGCACCTAATCTGAGGGAGGATCCCGCTCTCGCGCCCGACCGCTTAAGGACCAGCTTCCTCTGGTCATTGACCCTGCACGCTCAGCGGGACTAGGCCGATCAGGTACCATGCGGACCAAAGCCGCAGGTCCGGCGTCTATGGTGGGTGGTCTGTTCAGCGGGGTGCGGTTTGCAGCAGACGAAGCGCAGTATCGATGGCCTCGAGGCTTTGACGGCGCGGCAGTTTGCGGCGGCTCGCCACCCGGACGCCCTCATTCACCAGCATGAGGTAGGCGGCGTACTCGGCGGCGCGTGCCGCAGAGTAGCCCGCTTCGCACAGGCACTCTTCGAACAGGGTCTGCAATTTCGTCAGCCATGCACTGGCCACCATGGCCAGTTCGTCGTCTATGCCCGCGAGTTCGATGACGGTGTTGACGGCCATGCACCCGAACCCTGCTTTCGCTTC
>CANKPO010000283.1 GCA_947484535.1 Caulobacteraceae bacterium | reverse complement strand
TGTTGTCGCCACTGTCCAGGGTGGAAATCTGACCGCATCGGTAATGGACGGGACCGTCATGCTGACCGACAGCAAAGGCCGCATGGTGCATGTCACCGCCGCCGATCTTGATACCACCAACGGCGTGATCCACGTTATCGACGGCGTTATACTGCCATAGGTCTGGCTTAATCGCTGACTGATTGGGGGCGGGTCGATAGCGGCTCGCCCCCTTTTATCTCGGCGAGGATTTTACAGACCAAATATGCTGCGCCTTGATCAGCAAAGCTCTGACCTTCGACACTGGCGCAACCCTTGTCCAGATCTCAAACTGTAGGCCTTGGCCAAAAACTTCTGCCACTCTATGCGTTCTGGTTCATTGACTAGGACAAGCCCTGAATGTCAGCGATCAAATAGCTTTATGTGGCTTCCCTAAGATAACCGGCGGCTGCTTTGGTGACTTCCTGCGCCAAGGCTGACCATGAAATCTCTAGCAGGATTGGGTCGTCACCGCGCGACTTTGCGACAAAAGCAGAGGTCACAACTTGATAGGATATGCCGGCGACAATTTCCCGTCGTTGCTCAGGCAGATGGTCCATAAAGCCCAATATCGCTCTTCTATAATGGTCAAACACACGGCCTTTGCCGGCCAGCCCGATGGCGCGCAGAGCTGGCGTGGATATTGGATAACTATACAAAACCTTGTGGAGCGCCTCATTCTGCTCGGAAACTGTCGCAATTGTCTCAGCCAGTTCGGCGACAACCTGTTCTGCGCTGGTCAAGGTGTGTCCGTTCAGTCGCTCGCGGACGATCTCCTCAAGGCGCACAATGGCATCGAGCTTGATGGCCTCAACAATGCTGTCCTTGCCGGAAAACCGCCGATAGATGTTGCCGATAGGCATGCCCGCCGCGTCGGCGATCTCGGCCATTGAGAAACCGTCATTGCCCTTGCGGGCAAGCACTTCTGTTGCGGCTGAAACGATGCGCACAAGCGCTGCGCGGCTGCGCTCTTGCACCGGCCGTCGGACGAAAGGGGATGCCTCGAAAGAGTCCATGCGCCCTTTTCTCATGAGAACCGCCCCTGTCAATGTTGGCGCGTGACAAATGGCTGACTTCAGTTCGAACCCTAGGCCAAGACTATGGAAGCTTCGTAGATTATAATGCAAATGATGTTCGCTTTTATGGTGTAATCCGACTCACTGTCCCCTGCCCGCGCCCAAGGATCTCACCCCATGCACCTGCAACTCGCCGACGCCGATCTGGCCTTCCGTCAAGAGGTCCGAGACTTTCTGGACGAGCATCTGACGGATGACCTAAGGGCTGCGGGGGCGAACAGGACAGGCACCTTCTGTGACCTTGCACCAACCGCGAAATGGCATGCCACATTGCACCGCAAGGGGTGGGTGGCCCCCGATTGGCCCACCGAGCACGGCGGTACGGGGTGGACCACAACCCAGCGTCACATCTTCGCGTCCGAGTGCGCTGCGGCTGGGGCTCCCGGCACCCATAGTTTTGGTATCCGAATGTGCGGCCCGGTGATCATTCGGTTTGGAACCCAAGAGCAACAGGCCCACTATCTTCCGAAGATCCTCTCGGGCGAACATCGCTGGTGCCAGGGCTATTCCGAGCCCGGATCTGGATCCGATCTCGCCTCCTTGCAAACCCGTGCCGTGTCTGACGGTGATGACTATATCGTCAACGGGACCAAGATTTGGACCAGCCTAGCCCATCAGGCGACGCACATCTTCTGTTTGGTCAGAACCGACCCAGAGGCAAAGCCTCAGCGCGGCATCACCTTCCTTTTGATAGATCGGAACACACCGGGTCTGACCATGAAGCCGATCATCAACATCGCCGGTGACCATGAGTTCAACCAAGTCTTCTTCGATGAGGTAAGGGTTCCCAAATCCCAACGGATCGGCGCAGAGAATGAGGGTTGGACCGTTGCAAAATACCTGCTCGAGTTTGAGCGCGGCGGCAACTACGCAGCGGGGCTTTGGGCGCGGCTGAATTGGGTGCGAGATCTGGCGAGCGAGACTGCCGTCCAAGAGGCAGGATTTGGTCGCAAACTGGCCGAGGTCGAAATCGAAATTTCCGCTGTGGAGATGCAGGAACAACGGGCCATTTCCGCCCTGGCCCTTGGTGAATCCCCTGGCACAGCCGCATCAATGATCAAATTGCAAGGCAGTGTCCTAATCCAACGGCTGGACGAACTGGCAATCGAAGCGTTGGGACCGCTTGCGAGGCAAGATGACCCCAGGGCCGCCGTGGCCATGGGGCGCTATCTCTACGACCGATCGGTAACGATCTTCGGTGGGACCAGCGAGATCCAGCGCAACATCATGGCCAAGACCGCTTTGGGCCTTTGAGGGCGTGTCATTCAGGCTTTAGAGCGACTTGCCCGTTACAGGACAGGTTGCTCTACTGCATCGTGATTGCAGTTTGGAAGGCTGGTCGGGCCGTAACCTTGGCGACATAGGCTTTCAGATGCAGCATATCATCGGCCACGCAGCCCAGCCGATTACTCATGAAGCAGGCGTGACCCAGCATAATGTCGGCCGCAGAGAAATCACCGATCAGATAGTCCCGTCCCTCAAGTGCGGTGTTGACCGGCTCAAGGGATTTGGCCAACAGGCGTTGGGCCTGTGCCAAAACTGTTGCGTCACGCCGATCTTCGGGAAGCAGAACCGTTTGGACGACAATGGTATTGACGGCAGGCATCACCATGCCTTCGCAATAATGGAACCACTGCAGATAGTCTGGAAACCGAACATCATTCACGGCAGGCTTTAGTCCGCCGTTCTTGTGGCGTTCCAGCACATAGTCGATGATCGCCCCGGACTCATAGATCGAGACATCGCCGTCTTCGAGCACAGGCACCCTTCCAAGCGGGTGCCTGGCGCGGTGCGCGTCTGACTTCAAGTCCTTCGGATGAAACGCCATCCTGTTCATTTCATAGGGAAGCTGAAGCTCCTCCAGCAGCCAGACAATGCGTCCAGCTCGCGAGTTAGGCGCAAAATGGAGTTTTAGCATCGGTTATGGTTCCTAAGGGTAAGGGGCTTGATGTCTAAGCGCAGTATTTTGGTGAATTTACACGCCGCGGAAATTCGGTGCCCGTTTTTCGCGGTAGCTGGCGATGCCTTCGCGAAAATCAGCGGTCTGAGTGCACAGATCCTGTTCCTTATCCGCGTCGGCAAAACCAACATCATAGGGATCGTCGAGGGCCGACCAAACCTGGGCCTTCATCGCCGCAAGGGCGCGCGGCG
>CANKPO010000282.1 GCA_947484535.1 Caulobacteraceae bacterium | reverse complement strand
TGGCTGTACTGGAGCGTCGCAGGCATGAGCTGCGGCGTCTCATTGGTCGCATAGCCGAACATAATGCCCTGATCGCCCGCGCCCTCATCCTTGGTTGCCGAGGAATCAACGCCCTGAGCAATATGGGCGGACTGACCATGAAGGTGACAGGCGAACTTGGCCTTTTCCCAATGGAAGCCCTTTTGCTCGTAGCCAATATCCTTGATCGCAGCGCGAACCTTGGGCTCTAGACCGGCAATGATGGATTTGGTCTTGTCCTTGGTCGAGGCGCGAACCTCACCGGCAAGAATAATGCGATTGGTGGTGACCATGGTTTCGCAGGCCACGCGGGCCTCTGGCTCTTCACCAAGAAAGGCGTCAACGACCACATCGGAAATCCGGTCGGCAACCTTATCAGGATGGCCCTCAGAAACGCTTTCGCTCGTGAAAATATAAGATGCACGGCTCACAGGGCACACTCCTTGCAGGAAAGTCTTTATCGGATCGGCGAGGACGATTGAGGGTGCGCTTCGCCGCACGCACCCCGTATCCGACAATCATATAAAGATATGTTTATATCTGCAAGTCAGGTCTTTGGCCGCTAGCCCTCGTCTTGAGGGTCATTGTCCAGATCGACCACGCCGGAGGGGTCGCCCATCGCCCGGACCAGTTCCAACAACCGACGCCGCAACCGCCCCCGCGGGACCTTTGGAAAGAGTATCGCCAGTTCCAGACCTTCGGGGGTCATCAGAAACTCGTGCACGAACTGGTCGGAACCAGATTCAGCAAAGCCAAATTTCTGCGGTTCCGTCGGATCACTGAGGCCTTCAAAGAAATAGGCGACCGGTGTCGAGAGGGCTCTGGCAATTTCATAGAGTTTTGAGGCACTGACGCGATTGGCTCCCCTTTCGTATTTTTGAATCTGTTGAAAGGTCAGGCCAAGCTCTTCAGCTAGTTTTTCCTGACTAATGCCAAGAAGCTTGCGGCGCATCCGAACTCTTGCGCCGACATGCAAGTCTACCGGATTAGGAAAACGTTCAATTTGTGCTGGCACGCCCATGGATGTCTGTTCCGTTTAGATTTAACCTTAGATCGCAATTGTGTTTACCATTAATCGCGACCTGTCACGTGGTTTTATCTAATTACGGCGCCTTGAGACCCACATAATAATCAATGCTATCAATAGCATGGCGGCGAAGGGACCATCGCCGAGACGGCTATAGAGGGTTGGGGGCAATGGATCTGGCAGGGTCGCGTCAATCACCCCTTCAGCCCCTTGAACCAGGCTTTGGGTGGCGGATCGTCGGCCATAGCCATCGATCACGGCCGATATGCCGGTCGGCGTAGACCGCACCATCGGCAGGCCCTCTTCGATGGCGCGGTAGCTGGCAATGTTCAAATGCTGCCAAGGGCCACTGGTCTTGCCAAACCAGGCATCGTTGGAGACGTTCAAGATCCATGCCGCGCGGCGGCCGGACAGGGCAGCCCCCTCTCGCGTAAAGCCCGGAAACAGGCTTTCGTAGCAGATTAAGGGCTGAACCAGAGGCAAGCCATCAAACTGAACGGGCTGCGGCCTTGGGCCGGGGGTAAAGTCATCCGGCGCATGGACCAAACGCCGAATGCCCAGCGGCCCTAGGATCTCGCCCAGCGGCAGATATTCTCCGAAAGGCACCAGTCGGAACTTGTCATAGACGCCCATCACCTTGAGGTCCGCGCCGTCACGGCGGATACCCAGCAGGCTGTTATAATAGACCGGCCTCTCGAAGGTGCCCCCCAGTCGATAGCCGCCCAACATCAAGACCTGACCGGGCTTGAGTGAGGCCACGACCGCGTCTCGCGTCCAACTGCCAGGCGCCAGATAGTCATCTAGGGCGGCCGGGATGGCCCCCTCAGGCCAGATCACCACCGCTGGAACGGGTCCGTCGCTCGGACTGGCCGTTAGCGTGGTATATTTGGCCAAGATGTTGCGGAAGTTTTCGGGGGTCCATTTGGCCGACTGGGCAATATTGGCCTGAACAATGCGCACCATCGGGCCGCTTGCCGTTGGGGGTAAGGCGCTGCCCAACCGGACCATACCAAAACCATAGAGACCCGCCGTCAAGGCGACGGCAAGGCCTGCAAGGACCAGGCCCTGCCGCCGTTGATCTTGACGCAGCAAAAGGCCAAAGGATCCGGCGAGCCATAGACTTATGAAACTCAGCCCATAGGCCCCGACCACCGACGCCATCTGAGACGGCGCAGACCCCGCCCGCCAAGTCTCCCCCGGCAGGTTCCAAGCAAAGCCCGTCAGGACATGGCCTCGCAGCCACTCGACAACCGAAAAGACCAGCGCAAAGGCTGCAATCCGAACCAGGGCCGAGGCCTGTTTGGGAACCGCCCACCGATAGGCCAGACCGGCAGCGCCCCAAAACAGGGCCAGTCCGCCCGACAGGGACAGGATCGCGATCGGGGCCATCCAGCCATAGAGCTCGATCTCGACCAAAAAGGCTTCGCCGACCCACCAGGTGCTGACGAAGAAATAGGCCAGACCGACTAGCCAGCCACGCCAAAATCCGCCCCTCAAGCGATGGGGCGCGCCCTTGTCCTGATCGATGAGGTGAAGTGCTAATCCATAGCCCAACAGTCCGGGCAAGACCCCAAAGGGCGGGTGCGCCAGCGCCGCGCCCAATCCTGCCAGCAGGCAGCCAAGGGCCACGCCCCACCGTCCCTGCGCCCAGCGCGCCACGACATCGAGGCGCTGTTGGATCACGGGGCTTCTGTGGCCGTAGGCGTCGCGCTTCTCATCCGCAGGCGTTTGACCCGGCGCGGATCGGCATCGGTAATTTCAAACTCAAAGCCCGACGGATGGGCGATCACCTCGCCGCGCTGCGGCACCCGTCCAGCAAGGGCGCTGACCAGACCCCCGACCGTGTCGATCTCTTCTTCATAGTCCGCCAGCATCAGCTCGGCGTCGGCCATGGCCTCAAGCTCTTCCAACGGCGCGCGGGCATCACATTCATAGATACCCCCTGCGCGCGCGACGATAGAGGCTTGGTGGGCGTCGTCATGCTCATCATCGATCTCGCCGACCACCGCCTCAACCAGATCCTCCAGCGTGACAATGCCGTCGGTGCCGCCGAACTCATCAATGACCAGCGCCATATGGATGCGCGTCGCCTGCATCTTAACCAGCAGGTCTGCCGCCCTCATCGAGGCGGGGACATAGAGCACTTCACGGCGAAGGCGGTGCAACACCGGCTCGCTCTGGGCCGGACGCTTGGCCTCATCAGCGAG
>CANKPO010000281.1 GCA_947484535.1 Caulobacteraceae bacterium | reverse complement strand
GGCCTTGGGGCTGCCGGGGCTCAGATCATTGTCAATGCCCGCAACCCGGATCAGGCCAAGGCCGTGGCCACAAGCCTTGCCAGTGATGGGGTCGTCGCTCAGGCCTGCGCCTTTGACGTCACTGAGCCTGCGCAGGTCGCCCGCGCCATTGCCCAGTGCGAGGCTGAGATCGGGCCAATCGATATCCTGATCAACAATGCCGGAATTCAGCACCGCCAGCCTCTGCTTGATCTGGACCATGCGGATTGGCGCGCTGTGATGTCGACCAATCTGGACTCCGTCTTCTCGGTCAGCCGCGAGGTCGCGCGCGCCATGATCCCGAGGGGCCGGGGCAAGATCATCAGCATCGCCTCCCTGATGAGCGAGGTCGCTCGCCCCGGAACCGCACCCTATGCGGCGGCCAAGGGCGGCGTGAAGATGCTGACCCGCGCCATGTGCGTCGAATGGGCAACCCATGGCCTACAGATCAACGCTATCGGCCCCGGCTATTTCGCCACCGACCTGACCGCCGCCCTCGTCGCCGATCCGACCTTCGACCAGTGGATCCGGGGCCGCACGCCAGCCGGACGCTGGGGCAGGGTCGAGGAACTGGTCGGGGCCGCTGTGTTCCTGGCCTCGGACGCCTCCAACTTCGTCAATGGCCAGACGATCTATGTCGACGGCGGCGTGCTGGCGGGGCTGTAGAGCGGCCCTCACGAGCCCTAGACGCTGAGCCAAAAGCGACCAATAGTGTCAGCCTAACCGGGACAACCGGATCTAACGCGCCCCTCAAACCGAGCTCGCGGCGATGCGAGCCACAAGAGGTGGCCACGGGGGAAGATCATGCATATCCGCCAACTGGGCCTTGGAGCCCTGATTGCATCGCTGGCCCTATCGGGGGCCGCGAGCGCCAAGGATCAGACCTATCGCGCCGAACTAACTCGCACGGCCTATGGGGCGCCCCACGTCACAGCCAAGGACTATGGCGGGCTGGGCTATGGGGCCGGTTACGCGGCGGCCGAAGACAATTTCTGTGACTTTGCCGAGCGGATCATGACGGTTAGCGCAGAACGCTCGCGCTATCTGGGTCCGGGCGAGCGCGATGCAAACATTGTCAGCGACCTCTATTATGCAAGGCTGCTCAAGACCGGCCAACTGGATGCCAAGCTTGCTGGCGATGTGCCCGGCGGGTTCAAGCCCTCGAAAAATGCGCGCGATCTGATCAAGGGCTTTGTTGCGGGCATCAATCGCTATGTGAGCGATACCGGCACAGCCAACCTGCCGGATGCAAGGTGCAAGGGCGCGGCCTGGGTGCGTACCTATACCGAACGGGACTATTGGCAGGTGATGGTCGTTGGACAGATCCCGACCATGCTGCCCGGTGTCGCCACCGCTGCCCCTCCGGGAATTGCTGACATTGTCACGCCCCAAGCGCCGGTCGAGCGGTCTCCGGTTCCAGAGGGGCAAAATGGCAGCAATGCCTATGCCCTTGGTCGCGAGGTGACCAAGTCAGGCCATGGCGTCCTGCTCGGCAATCCGCACTATCCGTGGGACGGCATCAACCGTTTCACGCGGATGCACCTGATCATTCCGGGCAAGCTGAACATTGTTGGCGCGGGCCTTGAGAACACACCCTTCCCCGGCATCGGTCACAATCAGTGGATGGCGTGGACCCACACGGTCTCGACCGCCCGCCGCTTTGGCCTGTTCGAGCTGACCCTCGACCCCAAGGATCCGACGGCCTATCTGCTGGATGGTCAGTCCGTGCCGATGGAGCGCACGACGGTCACCCTTCAGGTCAAGACCGATGGGGGCTTGGTGCCCTTGACCCGCACGCTCTACGACACCCGCTATGGGCCGATGGTTGAGAGCCTGATCAACCCTTGGACGGCTGAACGCGCCTATGCGGTGCGTGATGCCCCCGTGGGTCTGCGCAGCATCGACCAGTATCTGACCATGTTCCAAGCGCGCAATGTTCGGCAATTGGCCGCGGCCTTGAGCCAGTATCAAGCCGCCGGTTTCAACACCACCGCCGTGGATCGGGGCGGCGAAGCCTTCTATGGCGATATCGGCCCCCTGCCCTATGTCACCGACGCGAAGGCGCAGGCCTGCTCAGCCTCGGATCTGGCGCGCAAAGCGTGGAAAGATACGCGTGTTCCGGTGCTCGATGGCTCGCGCTCGGCCTGCGATTGGGACAGCGATCCCAAGGCGGTCACCACGGGTATCTATCCCGCCTCGGCCCTGCCCAAGATCTTTCGCCATGACCATCTGAGCAACTCGAACGACAGCTATTGGCTGTCCAATCCCAAACAGCCCTTGGCCGGATATGGCCGCATCTTTGGCGAAGAGGCGACCACGCGCTCCTTGCGCACCCGCCTCGCCCTCAAACAGATCGAGGATCGTCTGAGCGGACAGGACGGGCTTGGAGCCCCGAAATTTGATTTGAAAACGGTCGAGGCGGTTCTGTTCGGCAACCGTAATCTGGGCGCAGAAATGACCCGCGATCCGCTGGTCGCCCTGTGCCGCAAGGAAGCGGCTGGACCTCAGCCGGACCTGACCGAGGCCTGCGACGCCTTGGCCGCGTGGGACCTGAGGGTCAATCTCGACAGTCGCGGCGCGCACATCTTCCGGCTCTTTGTCGAGAAGAATGGGCTGGTCTTTAAGGTACCTTTCGATCCTGCCGATCCGGTCAATACGCCCAACAGTCTGGATGTCGATAGTCCCAAGGTGCTGGCCGCGCTGGTCGATAGCGTCAAGCAACTGCGCGCGCTCAACATCCCGATGAACGCCACCCTCGGCCAGATTCAAAATGAGCCCCGCGCGGGCGGTGAGCGCATCCCCATCCATGGCGGTCCCGGACCCGAGGGGATCTTCAACGTCATCACGCCGGTCGACCTGAAGGCCGAAAAGGGCTGGACCAAGATCCGTCATGGCTCCAGCTGGATCATGGCGGTCGAGTTCACCGACAAGGGACCCATGAGCCAAGGGGTGCTGGCCTATTCCCAGTCCACCAACCCAACATCGCCCCACGCCGCCGACCAGACCCGGCTCTATTCGCAAAAGGGCTGGGACGACCTCTATTTCGCCCCCGCAGCGGTGAAAAAGGCGGCCGTCTCGACCCGGGTCCTGACCGGACCCTAGGCGGCCTTGACGACGCCCGCGACCATGTCTCGGCGAAGCCAGCGGCAGGTGAGCAGGAAGAAGAACCCGGCTAGGGCATAGAAGGTCGATGTGATGAGCATCGAGTTCTGCAGGCTTTCCGGGTGGGCGGCGGCGCAGACCCCCT
>CANKPO010000280.1 GCA_947484535.1 Caulobacteraceae bacterium | reverse complement strand
TGTCTCAGGCATTGGCGAGGCCTATTGCGTGCCCTTCAGTCCGCATCTGGTGGCCAAGATGATCGAGGATGTGTTTGATCGCTATGTGCGCGGTCAGGACCCGCACGACATCGAGGTCATGTGGCGCCGGATCTATTCCAGCGGCTTTACTCAGCATTCGGACCTGTCCCTGATGGGCGTGCTCAGCGCCCTAGAGATGGCCTGCTGGGACATTATCGGCAAGGAGGCCGATAAGCCTGTCTATAAGCTCTTGGGCGGTCAGGTCCATCAACGCCTGCGCTCCTACACCTATATCTACCCCCGTCCGGGCGACAAGACCGACGTCTATCACGACCCCGATCTGGCCGCTGAACGGGCAGCGGAATATCTGGATATGGGCTTTACGGCCCTGAAGTTCGATCCGGCAGGTCCCTATACGGCCTTTGATGGCCGCCAACTGTCGCTCGAGGCGCTGGACCTGTCCGAGCGCTTCGCCAATCAACTGCGCGAGGCAGTCGGCACAAAAGCAGACCTGCTGTTCGGCACCCACGGCCAGATGACCGCCTCCAGCGCCATTCGCTTGGCCAAGCGGCTTGAGGCCTCTGATCCGCTCTGGTTGGAAGAGCCCGTGCCGCCTGATGCGCCCGATGAGATGGCCAAGGTGGCGCGCGCGACCTCAATCCCTATCGCGACGGGCGAGCGGCTCAGCACCAAATATGACTTCCACCGTCTGTTACAGGCTGGTGCCGCCTCGATCCTGCAGATGAATCTGGGCCGGGTTGGGGGCATTTTGGAGGCCAAAAAGATCGCCGGTATGGCCGAGGTCTATCACGCCCAGATCGCGCCGCACCTCTATTGCGGGCCGGTGGTCGGGGCCGCCAATATCCAGATCGGCGCCTGCTCGCCCAACTTCTTGATCCTAGAGAGCATCGAGACTTGGGGCGGCTTCCACAGTGAGATCTTGATGAAGCCGGTACAATGGGAGGACGGGTTCGTCATCCCATCGTCCGAACCGGGCTTGGGCGTCGAGTTGAACGAGGCGGTGGCCGAGGCCAATCCCTATAATGGCACGATGCTGCACCTCGAAATGACCCAGCATCCGGTCTTGTGATGGACAGTTTTGATTATGTGATCGTCGGCGCAGGCACGGCGGGCTGTGTGGTGGCCAATCGTCTGTCGGCGGATGGTAAGTCGACGGTGCTGGTGCTGGAGGCGGGCGGGTCTGACCGGACGGTCTGGATTCAGCTGCCCATCGGCTATGGCCGCACCTTCTTCGACCGGTCGATCAACTGGATGTATGACACCGAGGCCGAGCCCAATCTGGGCGGACGGGTCAGCTATTGGCCGCGCGGCAAGGTCATTGGCGGGTCTGGCTCGATCAATGCCATGGTCTATGTTCGGGGCCAGCCGCACGATTTCGACCAGTGGCAGGATATGGGCAATCCAGGCTGGAGCTGGGACGATGTCTTGCCCTTCTTCCGCAAGTCCGAAGACCATGACCATGGGGCCAGCCCCCATCATGGCGCGGGCGGTCCCATCCATGTCACCGACATTACCCGCCGCGCCCATCCCCTGTGCCAAGACTTCATCAAGACCGGCGAGGCCCTTGGCTTTGCCCATACGGATGATTTTAACGGTCCCTCGCCAGAGGGCGTCGGCATCTATCAGATCAATACCGACAAGGGCTTGCGCGCCTCCAGCGCCAACGCTTTCCTGCGCCCGGCCTTGAAGCGCTCTAACGTCGCGCTGCGCACCAAGGCCCAGGTCACCCGCATCCTGTTTGAGGGCCAACAGGCCACGGGCGTCGAATATCGGCGCGGCGGTCAGACTGTGCAGGTCAAGGCGCGCTGTGAGGTGATCCTCTGCGGCGGTTCGATCAATTCGCCGCAGCTTCTGCAACTGTCCGGCATTGGCGAGGCAGCGCATCTGAGCGCGCTGGGCATTGCGCCCGTTCTGAATGCCCCGGCTGTGGGCAAGAACATGCAAGACCATCTGGCGGTCTCGTACTTCTATAAATCGCGCCGTCCGACCCTGAATGACGAGCTTGGTCCCCTGCTGGGCAAGGTCAAGGCGGGCATTCACTATCTGTGGAACCGGGGCGGTCCCCTGTCGATGAGCGTCAATCAGGGCGGCGGCTTTGTGCGCAGTGACCCGGGCCAGCCCTTCCCCAATCTACAGCTCTATTTTAGCCCGGTCAGCTATACCAAGACCCCGCTGTCTGAGCGCAAGCTGATGAACCCAGACCCGTTCTCGGCCTTCCTTCTGTCCTTCAATGCCTGCAAGCCGACCAGCCGGGGATCGTTGAAGATCGTCTCTGCCGACCCCTCAGCCTATCCCTCGATCCAGCCAAACTATCTGTCCACGGACAAGGACGTTGAAGAGGCCATTGTCGGCAATCGGCTGTTGCGCACCTTGGCATCGACCAAGCCCTTGGCCGATATCATCACTGAGGAACTGGTTCCCGGCGCTCATCTTCAGACCGATGAAGAACTGCTGGAGGATTTTCGTCAGCGCGCCGACACGGTCTATCATCCGGTCGGGACCTGCATGATGGGATCTGATCCGGCCCTATCGGTGGTCGATGCCCGGCTTCGGGTCCATGGGATCAAGGGTCTGCGGGTCATTGATGCCTCGATCTTTCCGACCGTGACCTCGGGCAATACCAATGCCCCGACCGTGATGGTGGCCGAAAAGGGTGCGGCGATGGTGCTTGCGGATCGCGGACAGTAACCTTCCCCCAACCGGTCAATTATTTCTACCAATCGGCCAATCTGCTGTTAAGCTTCCTATCTCGAGGCCAACGGAACGGTGGTAGTTAGGCGTGCAAAGCAAATTTGATCTTCGAAAGCTGCCGCCGCTCAAGTCCCTGCGCGGCTTTGAGGCGGCGACCCGCCATCAGAGCATCCGCGAGGCGGCCGAAGAGCTTTGCCTGACCCATCCGGCGGTCAGCCATCAGGTCCAGTTGATCGAAGAGGCCCTCGGCGTGACCCTGTTCGTGCAGGAAGGCCGCCGCATCGTCTCGACCGAAGAGGGTAGGGCCCTTTATCCTTACGTTCGCGCGGCGTTTGAATCTCTCATTGCTGGGGTTGAGGCGGCTCGGCGCCATTCGATTGATAAGCCCTTGCGGGTCCAGACCTATGTGACGGCGTCGATCCGTTGGCTGGCCAAGCGCGCCCCGCAGTTTTTGCAAGACCACCCCGACATCAAGCTGATCCTCAGCACCTGCGCGGTTGAGTGGGAATTTGATGATGTCCATGCCGATGTGGGCCTCGTCTATTGCGAGACGGT
>CANKPO010000279.1 GCA_947484535.1 Caulobacteraceae bacterium | reverse complement strand
GCTCCGGCATGGGGAGCGGCGACATGATGATGTCTGACCTCTTTACCCGGCGGTTTCGTGGCTTTCGCGTCGTCGAGCTTGGCGGTCTCGCCTTCTTTCTCGTGCTGGCCCTAGGCGTCTATATGGTCAAGGCCGGTGCCGGTCGGGATCGCGCCCAGATCGCCCGGATCGAACGGCAAATCATTGTCGAACAGACCCGGCTTCGCCTTCTGCGAGCGGAAGTGGCCCATCTGGAACAGCCTGAGCGGATTGAACGATTGGCTGCGGCCTATCTGGGCATGGGGCCGACCTCGCCCAAAAACGAGGCGACGATCGAGGCCTTAGGGCTTGTAGCGCTTAAGGCTCCGCTGCCGACCCCGGCGGCTACACCTGTGATCCTACCGGTCGAAGATGATGCCATTCAGGCTGTGGTGACCTCGCCGGTCGCTGAGCTCGCAGTGCCGAGCAAACCTGTCGCGGAGACAAGGCGTTGAGGCCCGGCGAACTCAATAGCTACCGTCTGCCTCCCGCTTGGCGCTGGCTGTCGGCCCGTCTTTGGAGCCTAGAGCACGCCTATGAGCGGGCGACGGCCTCCGGGCGGTTGCAAGACGATGCCCGGATCCGCATTCTCTTCGTTCTGGCCATGTTTACCGCTGGTTTCTTGACCCTCGCGGTTGGTGCAACCCACTCGGCCCTGTTTTCAGATGCAGGCAAAAATACCGGTACCTTGGCGGCCCCATCGGGCGCTCGCGCCGATCTGGTTGATCGTAACGGACAGCTCTTGGCCGTCGACCTGCCGCACTATGGTCTCTATGTCGATAGCCGCGAGATCTGGGATGTTTCTGAGACGCGCACGGCCCTGATGGCCGCCCTACCTGGCCTGACCCGCGAGCGGTTGGACAGGGCCCTGCGCGGCGATCGGCGGGAATATCTGCTGGGAGGACTGACGCCTGAACAGCGCGCGGTGGTTCATAATCTTGGCCTTCCCGGTGTGGTCTTCGAAGAGGAAAGCCGCCGGGTCTATCCGCTTGGTGCGACAGCCGCCCATATTATTGGGTTTTCAGACCGTGGCGGCGCGGGCATTGCGGGCGCTGAGTCCGCCTTGGACGATGTGGTGCGCAAGGCGGCAGCCGTGCCCGGTCAGTCGGTCCCCTTGTCCATCGATTTGAGGGTCCAGACCGCCCTTGAAGATGAACTTCAAAAGAACGCTGTGAGCTTCCAAGCCATTGGCGCGGTGGGTCTTGTCACCAATGTCCGCACCGGCGAGATCCTTGCCCTTGCAAGTTACCCTGACTTCAATCCGAATAGACCAGGTCTAACGCCGCCCAACAATCTGCTGAACCGGGCTGCGGCTTCGGTATTTGAGATGGGGTCGATCTTCAAGGTCTTCACCGTTGCGATGGGGCTCGATACCGGTCGAGTGAACCTCAGCACGACCTTTGATGCCACCACACCGATCACGGTCGCCGGCCAGACCATCCATGATTTTCACGCTGAAAAGCGGGTCATGACCCTGTCCGACATTTTTCTGCACTCGTCCAACATCGGTACGGCCAAGTTGGCCCTGACGATCGGGGGACCAACCATGGAGCGTTACTTCCAGTCCTTCGGCCTCTTTGCCCCCGCCAAGATTGAGTTGGCAGAAACGACCCATCCGATCTTGCCGAACCGGTGGAGCGACAACATCGTTGCCTCGGCGTCCTTTGGCCACGCCATGTCGGTCAGCCCATTGGCGGTCGCATCCGGAATGGGCGCCATATTGAATGGCGGCAATCTTGTGCCTCTGACGATCCGCAAGGTCGAAGCGGGCACCGCGCCTGCGGGTAAGCGCGTCATTTCGGAAGCGACATCGCGGTCTATGCTCGACCTTATGCGGTTGAATGTCACCCATGGCACGGGTGCCAGTGTCGAGCGCGCCGCTCCGGGCCTGCGGGTCGGCGGCAAGACGGGCTCGGCCGAAAAGGTTGTCGCAGGTCGTTATGACCGATCCAAGCTGGTCTCAAGCTTTGCAGCGGTGTTCCCAACCGATGGTCCGATAGACGGGGATCGCTATTTCATTCTGATCCTTGTGGATGAGCCTAAGGGCAACAAGGAGAGCTATGGATTTGCCACAGGCGGCTGGGCAGCGGCACCGGCTGTTGGGCGGGTCGCCGAGAGGATTGCGCCCTCTCTGGGCGTTCGCCGTGCTGAGATACCGACCAGTGCGGCTCCTATCGCGCCGGTGCAAATGAGCGGCGGCGATCACTAATGGCGCGGCGGCTCTCACAGATCGTGCATCAGGCCCTCACTGAGGATCCCTTGATCACCGGCGTGACCGCTGATAGCCGCAAGGTCGGACCGGGCGTTCTCTTTGCCGCCTTGCCGGGCACCAAGATCGATGGGGCGAGCTTCATTCCAGCCGCAATCACGGCGGGCGCGGCGGCTATTCTTGCGCCGTCATCCCTTCAAGGCCTCCCGGTTCCGGTCGTCGCGTCTGACGATGTCCGCAGAGCCTATGCCTTGGCCGCGAGCGCCTTTTGGGGTGATCAGCCAGCGGTCTGCGTCGCTGTGACCGGCACCAATGGCAAGACCTCGGTCGCGACCTTCTGTCGGCAGATTTTCCAGCGCCTCGGCTATCGCTCCGCCAGCATGGGCACATTGGGCGTGACCATCAGCGATCCTGTCACCGGCGATCAGCAGATCACGCCGCCTGGCCTGACCACGCCCGATGCCGCCGATGTGGCAGAATTGATGGCCAAGGTCGCCGCCATGGGGGTGACCCATATGGCGCTAGAGGCCTCGTCCCACGGGATTGATCAACGCCGACTGGATGGGGTGTGCCTCAAGGCCGCCGGGTTCTTGAACCTGACCCAAGACCATCTGGACTATCACGGCGACATGGTCCGCTATGGCCGTGCCAAGAAGCGCCTGTTTGAAACCCTCTTGCCGCGCGGTGGCACCGCGGTTTTGAATGCTGACAGCGATGGTTTCGACGGGTTTGCAGCGGCGGCGGTGATGGCCGGACAGACCGTGCTGAGCGTCGGCGAGCAGGGCCAAGGCTTGAGACTTGTTGAGCGGACCTTGCTCCCCAATGGCCAGCGCCTGACCGTGCGGGCGGGCGGGCAAGATCACGTCGTTAATCTTCCACTGGCCGGAGCGTTCCAAGCGGCCAATGCTTTGGCGGCGGCGGGTCTGTGTATCGCGGCGGGCGAAGATGTTGCGGCAACCTTGGCGGCGTTAGAGCATCTCAAAGGCGCTGCGGGACGCATGCAGCTTGTGGGCCCCAAAGCCTCGGGCGGCGAGGTATATGTC
>CANKPO010000278.1 GCA_947484535.1 Caulobacteraceae bacterium | reverse complement strand
GGCCAGTTCACTGACGGTAGAGGCTCCAGCCCGACCAATGACCAGATGGGCCGCCGACAGCCGTCCGGCCATATCGCGAAAGAAGGGCGCGATCTCGGCATCGACCAAGGCCTCGGCATAGGCCTGACGCGCCGATTCCAGCGATTCCTTGCGGGTCTGCTGTTGAATCTTCAGGCGATAACGCAGCGCCTCAGGCAGGCGAGCAATGGCCTCTGGGATCAGTTCGGACAGGATGCGGGCACCCTGACTGCCGCCCGTGATCAGCAGACGAATATCGCCTGTTGGCGCCTCATAGGCCTGATCAAACAGGGCGCTGATCTCTGGGCGCACCGGGTTGCCGACCACCTGAGTGCGGGCCAAAACCTCGGACGAGGCCTTTTCGAGCGTTGGGAAGGCGCTGGCAATGGCCTGTACGCGCGGGGCCAAGAGCCGATTGACGCGGCCCAGCACCGCGTTCTGTTCATGGATCATGGCCGGACGCTTGGCCGACAGGGCCGCGAGCAGGGCCGGAAGGCTAGGATAGCCGCCAAAGCCGACCACGATGGCCGGGTCTATGACCTTAAAGGCTGCCCGCGCCTGCATCACCCCTTTGGCGATCTGTAAGCCGGCCCGCGCCATACCGATGGGGTCACCATTGCGGTAGGTCGCGGCGGAAAGGGCGATGCGCTTTTCAGCCGGAAACCTGTCGGCATAGGCCGCGCCGCGCTCATCGGTGGCCAGAACCACGCGCCAGCCGCGCTCGGTCAGGGCCTCGGCCAAGGCCTGGGCCGGGAACATATGGCCGCCGGTGCCACCGGCTGCAACGACGGCGATCTTTCTCACGCGAAGGTTCCGGCTTGAGCCAAGCCATCCTTCTGGGCATAGGCCCCTGGACGGCGGCGCGTTAGGGCTAGGGCTAGGCCAAGGGTCAGGCCCATGGCCACCATGCTCGATCCGCCATAGGACAGGAACGGCAAGGTCATGCCCTTGGTCGGGATCATATTCAGGTTCACCGCCACATTGATGAAGGCCTGCTGACCGACCAGAACAAAGAGACCCGCGGCGGCGACCTGCTCGAACGGATCGGACAGTTTCATCGCCTTATAGAGGCCCCGCACCACGATCACCGCAAAGAGGGTGATCAGGAACAGCGAGAAGATCAGGCCATATTCCTCTGCCGCGACCGAATAGATGAAGTCGGTATGGAGGTCGGGAACGTGACGCTTCATCACCCCTTCGCCCGGCCCGCGCCCCAGAAGGCCGCCATTGACGATGGCTTCCGAGGCCCGGTCCACCTGATGGGTGTCCGCCTTTTCAGGGCTGAGGAAACGGTCGACCCGGCTGGCGACATGGTCGAACATGAAATAGGTGCTGATGAGGCCGCTGACGGCTATGCCACCGAGGCCAACAACCCAGTGCATCGGAACACCCGCCATCCAGAAGGCCGCACCAAAGGCTATGGTCACCAAGATGGTTTGGCCAATATCTGGTTGGATCAGAAGCAGACCCACCGACAGGAGATAGAGCACAAAGGCGATGGTCACACCGGGAACGCCCTGCCCCTTTTGGCCCTCCGCAAACATCCAAGCCACCAGCACAATTAGGGCTGGCTTCATAAATTCAGAGGGCTGGAGTGAGAAACCACCCAGTTGCAGCCAGCGCGTCGCGCCCTTGGCTGAGTGACCGATGAACGGCAAGGCCACCATGATCACCACAGCGACCAGATAGATGATCGCTGCCGTTCGCCTTATGCCCTTGGGTGACAGCATCGAAACCGATAGCAGGACGACCGCTGCAGCCATGGCAAAGACCGACTGCCGAAAGGCGAAATGGAAGGGATCACCGATGTTCATCCGCGCGGCGGCAGAGGGACTTGAGGTGAAGGATAGGAGCACGCCCAGCACCATCAACAGGGCCGTGGCCCCGAGCAGCCAGCGGTCCGTTGTCCACCACCAGATGCTCAGCTTGGAGCTATCGTCGCGGGCGAAGGTGTGATGCGGGCTTTGAACCGTCACGGTCATCTCCTTAACCGATCAAGCCAAGAACGGCGGTTCGAAAGGCTTCGCCCCGCACTTCGAAATCGGGGAACTGGTCAAATGAGGCGCAGGCGGGCGACAGAAGTACCACCGCCTCACGGCCCGTTCTCGCAGCCTCTCGCTTGGCATCGTCAAAGGCAGCAGCGGCGGCATCCTGCACGCTGTTGCAGCGCGCCATCTCGGCCTTGCCGTCAAGCGTGGCGGCAAAGGCGTCAGCGGCCTCACCGACCAGATAGGCCTTGGCCACGCGGCCAAACAGATCGGCCAGGGGCTCGATACCGCCCGACTTGGGCACACCGCCCGCAATCCAGAAAAAGCGGGGATAGCTGCTCATGGCCTGCCGGGCGGCATCGGCATTGGTCGCCTTGGAGTCATTAACGAATCGAACGCCGTCGCTGATGGCGACCGTCTCCATACGATGGACCAGCCCGGGGAAGGTCATCAGGCCCTCGGCAGCATCCTCGACAGAGACCCCCAAGGCGCGCACTGCCCCATAGGCGGCGGCGGCATTTTGCCAGTTATGGCGGCCGGGCAAGGACTTGGCATTGGACAGATCAACCACCTCGACCACCCGGTCACCGGTCGCATCATAGAGCACGCCCTGCAGCACATAGACCCCTCGGCCCATCGCCCGGCCAGCAGAGACCGGCCAGATGGTACGGCGGTTGGCGGCGGTGATCTCGGTGCAGATCCGCTGGCACCAGTTATCATCGACGCCGACAATGGCTGTATCGCCAACACCCTGATTGAGCAGCACCCGCCGCTTGGCTGCGACATAGCCCTCCATGCCGCCGTGACGGTCCAGATGGTCCGGCGTGATGTTGAGGATGATCGAGACATTGGGCTTGAGGCTCGAGGTCAGATCGAGCTGATAGGACGAGACCTCCAGCACATAGACCGCGCCGCCATGCATATCGTCGAGGCCCAAAACCCCTAGGCCGATGTTGCCGCCAATCCGCGCATCCTTGCCCGCCGAGGTCAGGATATGACCAATCAGGGCCGTGGTGGTGGACTTGCCATTGGTTCCGGTAATGGCCACGATCTTGGGCCGCTTATGGTCTGGCGCAGCATTGACCGTGCGGGCAAAGAGCTCGATATCGCCCAGCACCTCGACCCCAGCAGCCTTGGCCTTAGTGACGGTCCAGTGGGGCTCAGGATGGGTCAGAGGCACGCCGGGGGACTGCATCAGGGCGTCAAATTGGGTCCAGTCAGCGCTGCCCAGGTCGACCACCTCAAAGCCTTCAGCCAGAGCCGCCTCACG
>CANKPO010000277.1 GCA_947484535.1 Caulobacteraceae bacterium | reverse complement strand
TGGATATGATCCAAAAGAGTCACAGATGGCGGAGACAATGGATATGGCCTTTCAAAAATCACTTCTCGCGCTCAGCCTTGTGGCTGGGCTGGCCCTTGTCGGTGGCAGTGTTAGTGCTGCGGATCAGAAGGGAAAGGCTCCAACCACAGCTGGGGCTAAGGCGGCCTATACACGCCAGGAAAATTTCAAACAGCAAGGTGCAGTCTTTAAGGCCATCCGCGACGAGTTGAAGAAAGACGTGCCCAATATGGCGCTCGTTTCTAGCCAAGCCGTCAAACTCAAGAACTCCGCTATTGCCCTGCCAACCTGGTTTCCAAAGGGCAGTGGCCCTGAATCAAAATTTGAAACCGATGCCAAGCCCGAGATCTGGAGCGATCCGGTGAAGTTTGCGGCTGCCGTCAAACGGCTACAGGTCGAGGCCACCAAGTTTCAGACCATCGCGGCGAGCGGTGACGTTGCGGCGATGAGGGCCCAAGCCCAAGCGGTCGGCGGCACCTGTAAGGGCTGCCACGACAGTTTCCGGGTTCCTGAAGAGAAATAGGGTCTCCTTATGGGTGATGAGCCTTCAGATATCCCTAAGGTGCGCGCAAAGCTCTGGGATGGGCCGACGCGGATTGTCCATTGGGCCTTGGTCATTCTCATTGGGTTTGCCTGGTGGTGTGTGAAGGCCAATCAGACCGAGTGGCACCTTTGGGCGGGCTATGGGATCTTGGGTCTCATTATCTTCCGCCTGATCTGGGGCTTTTCCGGATCCGCCAGCGCCCGGTTTACAAGCTTCGTAAAGGGTCCAGCGGCGACGCTGGCCTATGCCAAGACCCTGTCAAAGCGTTCGGCGGGTGATATGGCTGGGCACAATCCTTTGGGCGGTTGGAGTGTCGTAGCCATCTTGGCCGCAATCTTGACCCAAGCGGTGACCGGGCTCTTTTCTGTCGATGTGGACGGTCTAGAATCGGGACCCCTGTCGGATCGGGTAAGCTTTGAAACGGGCCGCCTATTTTCCAAATGGCATGATCTCAGCTTTACAGCGATTAAGGTTCTGGTCGTCCTGCATCTGAGCGCAATTGCCTTCTATGCCCTCTATAAACGCGCCAATCTGATCACGCCGATGATCACAGGTTACAAGTCCTTTGAGACTGATCCGAAGCTTCGCTTCGCCCCCTTGTGGCGCGCAGCGCTTGGTGCGGGCGCGGCTGCGGCGGTGACCTGGTGGGTGATCAAGGGCCTAAGGCTCTAATTCTATCGGCCAAGCTGATAATTTCAGGGTGACGGCCACCCCCACTTTGCGGCATAAGCACGCCAGCGCCGGTTTAGCTCAGTTGGTAGAGCGCCAGTTTTGTAAACTGGATGTCGCGGGTTCGATTCCTGCAACCGGCACCACTTCCCAATATTTAACCAAATTCGTCAAAGCCACGTCCTGTTGGAGTGTGCTCGGCTATGACGGGATGGATATGGCCTGACTTTATCAATCACATTTTGACGCCAATTGATCGATATAATGGGATTTATCGATCATGACGCGCAATTTGGCAGGATCCTGACTGGCCCAATTTTCGGTGGGCTTAGCGCTGAAAACTATCGCACCATCTCGGGGGCGACCTCTGCGACAGCCACGCGGGATTTGGCGGCTCTGGTCGAAAGGGGTGCCTTGCGCCGCACCGGTCAGCTTAAAGGAACCCGATATTGGCTGACCTTGACTTGAGATAAGGTTTTGGTCGCCAACCGATATACGATTGGCGGCCAAGCCGGTTTAGAAGGATTTACGCACGCTCATATACCAGTAGCGTGAGTAGGGCTGGTAGACCGAGCCCAGATAGCCATTGGACGATAGGGGCGGCTTCTCAATGGAATACAGGGCAGGAAAGATCATCATCGAGGCTCTGCCGGACATTATCGATAAAGCTTCGGACGAGAGTGTCATTGTCGAAATGATGCTGGCTCACTTTACACCTGAGAATGCGAACAAGGACCTTCTGAAAGGCCCGGCCAAGGGTAAGGAACTCTTGTGACCGATGGTGCCGACCCCTACTTGCCGGATGACGGTCACATCGTACTTATGAATTTTAGTCCGGTTGAGGGTCATGAACGCGATGGCCAGCGGCCTGGGATCGTTCTTTTCTCTAAGGCCTTCAACAAACCTGAACTTATGCTGTGTGTGCCGATGACGACAAAGGGCAGGGGATTTGCCTGGGAAGTGGCTATCAAGTCCTACCAGGGCGAGAAGAACAGTGTCGCTATCACCACTCAGATCAATTGCATGGACTGGCGTGCACGCGGTGCCAAGTACCTCGCTAAGGTCACTCAGGCGGAGCTATTTCATATCCGGCATAATGTGAAGCTTTTCGTGGGTCACACGCCAGCGGGTTACAAGCCGACGGCAAAGTGACCAATCAGCGCTTGTTAAGGCCGTAGGCTCCCGCCCGCATCTGATCTAGACGCGAGCGGCAGGGTCCATAGGCTCTTGAGGATTAGGCGATTTCAGTGATGAACTGGTCGCGCGGACGGCGGACCTTTTCAAGATTGACCAGCCAGTCGCCTTCGGGTTGGCGATAGCCCAATGGCAGGATCACGACGCTGCGCAGGCCGCGTGCGCCCAGGTTCAAGATCTCGTCAAGGGCATTGCCGTCAAAACCTTCCATCGGGGTGCAATCGACCTCTTCGAATGCCGCCGCGATCATAGAGGCCGATAGGCCGATATAGGCTTGGCGGGCAGCATGTTGGAAATTGGCTTCGGCAGCACGCGTTGGATAGGTCGCCAGCAGCATTTGGCGATAGTTCTCCCAGCCTTCATTCTTAAAGCCGCGAATATCGTTGGTCAGATCAAACATGTGGTTGATGCGCTCAGGCGTATAGTTGTCCCAAGCGGCGAAGACGAGAAGGTGAGAACCCTCAGTCACCTGAGCCTGGTTCCAAGCGATCGGCTGAATGCGAGCGCGCACTTCGGCGCTGGTGACCACGATAATCTCATAGGGCTGCAGGCCGCTAGAGGTGGGGGCCAAGCGGGCCGCCTCGAGAATGCGCTCGACCTTGTCTTGTGACACGGTCTTGGAAGGATCCATCTTTTTGGTGGCGTAACGCCAATTGAGACTATCGATTACCGGAGAGGGCGTGGTCATGGTGACGGTTTTGTCCTTAGGTGGGGTGGCGGATTGCACAGGCCAGATCAGGCCCTAGACAGATTGACGCCTATAGCACCCGTGATCAAAAACGTCCGCTGTGGAAGCGCTATGTTGAACCGATTTTCTAACGACGCCGAGCGTCAAACCGATTGCTGGCCGCGCCAATCTCAAACC
>CANKPO010000276.1 GCA_947484535.1 Caulobacteraceae bacterium | reverse complement strand
TCCGAGCGTGTTTGGCCCACCCAATTGGAAGGGCAGGCCGTCAAACGGCCCCACCTGGGCCGACTATATGCCGGGCCTGTTGAACATCAGCTACAACCAATATTTCAACTTTGCCCTCTCTGGGGCAACTATTGGCAACAGCAACGATGCCACCAGCCTCTTAGGCCCCTATCAGCTTGGTCGGGTGGGGGCGATCCCCAATACTGCGCTCGTCGGGCTCAATGGCGGCGGCAACGGCATCAGCAATGCCATCCTAGACGGCAGCCTCACGAGCCGGTCCGGTGTTGATCCGCTGGTCCAGAAATTTGTTGGCGAGATGTCGACCATGGTCCGCAGGCTCCACGACAAGGGCGGGAGGACCTTTTTGGTTATGAACCAACAGGACCTTGGAGAGGCCAGCGCGATCTATAGCTACAATCCGACGGCCACCGCCTTGGCCTCCTATGCAACCCGGCAATATAATGCCGCCTTGACCCCGACCATGACGGCGCTAGGCAAGAGCTTGGGGGTTAAGATCATTGTCGTCGATGTCATCGGAATGAATGACGTCGCCAAGGCCAATCAGGCCCGCTACGGCATCACCAATTGGGACAGGCCCTGCATCGACTGGTTTACCGCCAAGCCGACTGGGGCCTGTGGCACCACCCTCAACAAGGACGGCACCCTGGATGCGCCCGGAGCGGTCAAGTGGGACGGGGTGCATATGACCACCTTCGGCCACCAAGAGGTGGCGGCCTTTACCGGGGCGGTGCTCTATTCGGTCTATGAGGGGCCCCGCGCCTTTAACTATGTGCAGAGGCTCGGCCTGACCGTGAATGATCTGGCCAACCGGCAGATCGATGGGCGGCTTGAGGACCTCAGCGAACCCTCGGGGTCCGATGATCTCCCATTGACGGGCGCCGTTCGCGGCACCACCGCCCGGCGCCAAGGTCTGTCGAGCTTCGTGCAGATCGGTTATCAGGGCGCAAATTTGGCGCGCGACGACACCAACCCCTCGCTCGGATTTGACCATCGCACCCAAACCGGCTTGATCGGACTAGACTATGCAGCCTCGGACCATGGCTTTATCGGCGGGGCCCTTGGCTATTTGAGCTCGGAGTCCAAAAGCGACAATGGCCTAGCCGGTGCTAACCTGACCGCCTATTCGGCGACCGTTTACGGCGTCAAACGTCGAGGTCCTCTGGTCTATAGCGGCACGATTGGCGGCGCCATTTACCAGCTCGAGGATGTCAAGCGTTGGACCGGATCCCTGCGCGAGCCCATCACCTCGGGCAAGACCGATGGGTCAGGCTATTTTGGCGGCGTGCGCGTCGGCTATACCAAGGCTTGGGGCCCAGCCCAGTTGGAGGCCTTTGGCGCGGTTCGCGTGAACCAGATCAAGCTGGGCGCCTATCAGGAAACCGGCGCCTATAATCTGTCGATGACCTTCGGGGATCGCCAAGCCAATGCGGCAGTCGGCACCCTAGGTCTGGTGGCTCAAAAGCGCTTCTCGACCTCTCTTGGCTATATAGCACCGTCCCTGCGGGTCTCGATGGATCGGGATCTGTCGCAATCGGCCAAGACCTACCGCTTCGGCTTTGTCGGGGGCCAAAACTTTGACGAGACCTATAGGGAGCCCCATCGCACTGTCGGTCGGGTCGGGGTGGGATTAAAGGCCAGGCTTGGTCGGGGCCTAGGACTGGATCTGAGCGCCGATAGCGCGATCAGCGGTTCCGACGGCGACGATCGCCGCGCCTCAGCACAGCTTTCCTATCGGTTTTGAACGCCCCCAAAGCCTCTTGAAGGATTGACGCGAGCGCCATCGCAGCTTAGCGGCAAGCTATGACCCATCGTTGCCGCCTCTATCTGATCACGCCGCCCGTCATTGATGACGCCAAGGCTTTCGCGACCCTGTTGGAACAGGCGCTTGATGCGGGCGATGTGGCGGCCATTCAGGTGCGCCTCAAGGATGTCAGCGAAGCCCATCTGGCCGAGGTGACCAAGGCTGTTCTGGCCGTCGGTCAGGACTATGAGGTCGCAGTGCTGCTCAATGATAGCCCCCAGCTTGCCGCCAAGTTTGGCTGTGACGGGGTCCATATTGGTCAGTCGGACGGCACGCTCAAGGAGGCTCGCAAGATCATGGGTCCAGAGGCCATGATCGGCGTCACCTGTCACGATAGCCGCCATCTGGCCATGGAGGCCTCAGAAGGCGGCGCGGACTATGTGGCCTTTGGGGCCTTTTTCCCGACCCAGACCAAGGACGCGGACTTTCAGGCCGAACTGGAAGACCTGACCATCTGGCAAGAGAGCATGATGACCCCTTGCGTCGCCATTGGCGGCATCACGGTCGACAATTGTGATGCGGTTGTCGAGGCGGGCGCAGACTTTATCGCCGTCTGCGGCGGCGTCTGGAACCACCCCCAAGGCCCCGCCGCAGCGGTTGGCGCCTTCAATGCCAAGTTCAAAGCCCTAAAGCGTTAGACCCTTTTGGCCGATGGACTGAAGGCAACTCAACTCAAGACTTCCATTTTGATCTGTTTTATGGTCTAGTACAGGTGCGTGCGACACGGTGAATCTCCAGGCCGTGACCCGATCAGCGGTGGCTGAACGAATTGGTACGATGTGGGAGACATGGAGTTCCCACCGCGCAAATTACGGGCAGCCTCGGCTGCCCGTTTTCATTCCCGGACCGACAAGAACCGCCTTCGCTTTGCGGCGGCCTTTGCTGAGGTTGTCCGGTGGAAGGTCGCAATATACAGCCTGCCGCTCGCTTCTGCCCGCTTGACGACGACATGAAACCACCCGACTCGATTTTCAAATAAGAAGACGAGATGACGCTCGCGGTCTTCAAGAACCTGACCATATGCGAGGATATCGGAGAGAGACTCGAACGCTTCTAATGAAATTTGATGCTGATGAACCGATTTCAGAACATAGCGATGCTCCATGAACACCCGGTCGCTGTTTGCTCCAAGATGGGACATGAGGGCTAGCGACACCTGCGCCACAACCACTTCTGTACCGTGGCCCCGATCAATGAAGGCTTGCCAGTCAATGGGTGTCATCAGTTCACAATCAGGCCCAGATTCCCTCGGGACGCAATTAATTTCTATCTAGGATAGATTTTATAGGTCGATCTGCTGTCCATGTTTCGGACCAGCTTTGATCCCACTTCAGCCCCGACCTTGCCTTTAGCGGGTCTGAGGGCTAGGTTCCGCGCCCATTGTCCTGTCCTGTGTGCGTCTGTGCGCGGGAGGGCTGTCCCATCCAGTCGAAACCCGAGACCCGTCATGAAGATCAACGGCAACGCCATCAAAC
>CANKPO010000275.1 GCA_947484535.1 Caulobacteraceae bacterium | reverse complement strand
GGGGGCCTTGTTTTCTTTCTTCCGTTTTCCCCGCGCAGGCGGGGACCCAGATCCTTTCGCGCCATAGGATTGTTCGTGGCCCATCCTCGTCCTTCGACGAGCTCAGGATGAGGATGAATCAGGAGAAAGTGGAGCGGGTGGGCATTAAGCCGCCCCTGACGCGTCATTGCGAGGCGCACCGCGCCGAAGCAACCCAGGGCAACATCAATTCAGGCCCGCGTCAGTCTACTAGGTTGCTTCGCTTCGCTCGCAATGACGCGGGGATGGGGCGGTGGCTGAACACCCCCTCACCCAACCCTCTCCCCCAAGAGGGCGAGGGCTTAATCGGTTCTAGCCCTCTCCCTGAGGGAGAGGGTTGGGTGAGGGCCTTGTTTGTTTTTCTAATAAAGACCCCCTACCCCGGCTTCGCCGGTACTTCCCCCAGAGGGGGAAGATTTAAGACTCCAAGATCTTCCCCCTCTGGGGAAAGTGGCGCGCAGCGACGATGGGGGCCTTATTTTCTGACTTCCGCCCCCGAACTACCGCGTCGTTAGCCCCCCATCGATGACCAACTCACTGCCCGTAATGTAGCTCGACGCATCTGAGGCCAAGAACAGTACGCCTTCAGCAATTTCAGCAGGCACGCCGGTGCGGGCCAGAGGCGTCGTGATGGCCGTCATAGCATCAAGGTCGATACGGTTGGCCCCCTGTTGATTGACGGAGTTCAGATCGACCGTGCCTGAAATTGAGTCCCAGATCGGTGTGTCGATAATGCCGGGGTGAACCGAATTGACCCGGATCTTGTCGCCTGCAGCGGCACATTCCAGAGCGATAGACTTGGAGAACAGCCGCACAGCGCCCTTGGTCGCGCAATAGGCGCTCATGCCCGCAGAGCCTTTCAAGCCTGCGACCGACGACATATTGATGATCGAGCCGCCCTCGCCGCTGGCACGCATCAGGGGCAGGCTATGCTTGACGCCGAGGAACACGCCCTCGACATTGATGGCCTGCTGCTTGCGCCAGGTTTCGAGGGTCATTTCAGTGACCAGACCGCCAATACCGATCCCGGCATTGTTGACGAACACATCCAGGCGGCCGAACTGGGCGCGGACCTCAGCGATCACGCCGATCCATTCATCTTCGCTGGTAACATCCTGATGCAGATAGATCGCCTTACCGCCGCTCTGATTGATGGCCGCGCAGACCGCCTGACCAACGGAATCTTGGACATCGGTCAGGACGACAGTTGCCCCCGCCTGTGCCAGTCGCTCCGAACAGGACTTGCCAATGCCGCTCGCGGCTCCGGTTACCAATGCAATCTTGCCCGATAGGTCGGCCATAGTCTCTCTCCCTAGGTTTTTCTTATCCCTAAAACTCACATGCCAAGGGCTCGGCTTCAAGCCCAATGAATTTGGCGCTTTTCCCGCGCCCGTCTCTTGGTACAAACTAGGCAAAAGCTTCGGGGGCCGCGCGCGCTCGGCAAACAAACAAGATGATAGGAAACACCATGGCGGACGGCACCCAAAAGCAAACTGAGGCCAAGGGCCCGCTCAATGGCGTTCGCATTATCGATCTGACGCAATTTGTGCTTGGCCCCTATGCGACCCAGACCCTCGGCGATCTTGGCGCGGACGTGATCAAGGTTGAGGAACCGGGCGGCGATCGCCAGCGCAAGGATGGCAAGCCCCCGAACCTCAAGGAGATGGGCCCGTCTTTCATCGCCCTGAACCGCAATAAGCGGTCTGTTGCGCTGGACCTGAAGAGTGAAGAGGGCAAGGCGGCCTTGCGCGCGCTGGTCCTCACCGGCGACATTTTCATCCACAATATGCGCCCCTCTGCCATTGCGCGGCTGGGTTTCTCCTATGACGCCGTCAAGGCGATCAAGCCGGACATCGTCTATGTCGAGGCCATGGGCTATGCTGAAGAAGGTCCCTATGCGGGCCTACAGGCCTTTGACGACCTGATCCAGTCGGCTAGCGGCGCCTGCAGCCTGAACCAGCTGGTCAATCCAGAGGCCGAGCTTCGTCCCCTGCCCTCAATCATCGCCGATAAGACCTGCGGCCTCTTTGCCACCATCGCCACCTTGGCGGCCCTGCGGCACAAGGAACAGACCGGCGAGGGCCAATATGTGGCCGTGCCGATGCTGGAGACCTTCACCGGCTTCTTGATGGCCGAGCATCTCTATAATCAGACCTTCGTGCCGCCGACCGGCAACTATGGCCACACCACCACCATCACCCCCTATCGCAAGCCCTATGCGACCAAGGACGGGTTCATGACGGTCCTGCCGGCCAACAATATCCAGTCAGCGCGGTTCATGGAATTGGGCGGCTTGCCTGGGGCCTATGAGAGCGAACGGTTCCTATCCAAGCAGGGCGGCAAGGCGCGGGTGGCCGAATATTACGCCATGATGGAAGAGGCATCGCTCGCCTATAGCACCGAAACCTGGCTCGAACTGTGCGCGGCCAACTCGATCCCGGCCATGCGGGCCAACACCATCCACGATATTTTCGAAGACCCGCAGCTTAAAGAAACCCTGTTCGAAACCCGCCAACTGGAGACCGAAGGGGCCTACCGCGCCATGCGTCCGGGCCTGCGGTTCTCAAAGACCCCTGCCACCATCCGCCGCGAACCGCCTCAGATTGGTCGCGATACGGCAGAGGTCTTGGCCGAGGTGGGCCTGAAGGTGCCGACCCCTCAGGCCGAGTGACGGTGACGGCGCGCCAACATCAGATCGTTGTCGCGCCAATTGCCAAATCGATAGAACAGGAAGGCCAGCAGGGCCGACGAGACGGTGCCGACCGGGAAGCTCCACCAGATGGCAGACTCGCCCAGTATCCCTTGCATCATGGAGGCAAAGGGAACCCGAAAAATCCACATGGTTAGGGCATAGATGATGGTGGGAGCCGCCGTCGCCCCGTTGGCGCGCACGACCGCTGACAGGCCCGAAGTCACGGCCAAGAGGATCCAGCCCCATATGGCAATCTCGTTGATCTCTCGCGCCTTGGCCAAGGCCTCGCCCCCTTCAGGCAAGAACAGCGCGAGCGGCAGATCACCCAATCCATGGATCAAAGCGGCCGCGAACAGGGTCATTGATCCGGCGATCAAGCAGCCCTTGAGCGCAATCTCCTCGACCCGGTCCCAACGACCTGCGCCAATGTTCATGGCCGCCATCGCGGACATGGACGCGGCCAACGCCATCGAAGGCATTTGCACAAAGCCCCAAAGCTGGGCCGCCCCGCTATAGGCCGCAGCCGTCATCGCGCCTTGCGAATTGACGATGGTCATCAGCACGAAATAGGCGCCCTGCACGAACAGGGTTTC
>CANKPO010000274.1 GCA_947484535.1 Caulobacteraceae bacterium | reverse complement strand
GCGATGCGGGTCTTGAACGGGGTTTGCGCGGCATAGGCCTCGTCGAGGTGAACGGGATTATTATCGCCCGACACCTCAGCGAACATGATGATATCGGCCTCATGGACCGTCCGCACCATTTCAGCCGATTGGCCAAGGCTCAACTCGTCAAGATAAACGCTCTTCACCGCAAATTCCCCATCTAGGTTCGGACATCTTGTAGCGCGGTCGCGGACAAATGCGAACGCCGCTTTTGGCCAAAATCTGCGACTACCAGACCAAATCCATCATGGCATAGGTCGCAGACACGCCCGATGAGGCCAAAAGCTGGGCCGTGCGGCCTGCATCCATCTGGCCAGACCCATCGACCGTGTCGGCCGCATGGATACCTGCCGCGATAAAGAGACAGTCGAGACCCTGAAGATTGGCGCCGCGCACATCGGTTGGCGCGCCATCTCCAACGCAGAGCACCCGCGAGGGATCGATGGGACTGCCCAAGATTCGCGAGGCTTCGGCGAGGCTCAGATCATAGATCGGCGCATGGGGCTTGCCCGCCATCAGGACCGTTCCGCCCATCTGCGCATAAAGATCGGCCAAGGCGCCGCCGCAATAGATCAGCTTGCCACCGCGCTGCACGACCTTGTCTGGATTGGCGCAGATCATGTCGAGGCCACGCTCAAGCGCCTGCTCGAACCGCGCCCGATAGTCCTCCGGCGTGTCCACCTCGTCATCGAAGGGACCGGTGCAGGAGATGAAATCGGCGGCCTCTGGCCCGGCAAAGGACAGCCCAAGGCCCTCATAGAGGATAGCATCGCGGTCAGGGCCGAGGGTCCAAGCCGATTGGGGGGCCCTGGCAGACAAGAGCGCGCGGGTGGCATCGCCCGAACTGACAAAGGCGCTCCAAGCCCGGTCCGGCACGCCCAGCTCATGCAGTTGCGGCACAACATCGGCTGAGGGTCGCGGCGCGTTGGAGATCAGAACCACCGGTCCCACCTCGACCCCGAACCGCGCCAAGGCCTCATAGGCTGGCGGAAAGCTTTCGCGGCCATTGTGAATGACGCCCCAGACATCGGACAGGATGACGTCATAACGGTCAGCAATATCCCGCAGTCCATTGATCAAAATGGGTTCGGGAGGGGTTTGGGGGTCTAATGCGCTCATGGCCATGGGCTACAGTGCCAAGCGAGCCGGATCAAGTCACCCTGATCAATCAGACCCTATTGGGTGCCCGTGCGCCGAATATTCTGCACGGCATATTCGACCGGGGGCGCGGTCGCGGTCAAAACGGAATCACGGATAGCGCGGGGTTCACCAAACAGGTGGCCCTGCCCATAGGCGATGTTGAGCTCCAGCACATCGATCACATGCCGCTCGCTCTCGACCTTTTCCGCGATGATATCGACGCCATAGCGACGGGCCAGATCGGCAAAGTCAGCGGCATCCAGATCGCGCAGGCTGCGCAAAGCCGTTCGGCCTTCGGCGTCCAACAGTTGGTCAAGCAACACATCCGCGCCGATCTTCAGATAGCGGACATCGGCCTGAGCCAGCTCTTGGAAGTCCAAATCAAGGTTCGTGACCTTGTCCAGTGAGAACCTAAAGCCCAGTTCCGTCAGCAGAGCCATATTGCGCGCCGCAACGGTTCCCCGCGCCTCAAAACTGTCTTGGCCCAATTCAAAGATCAGAGCCCCCGACAGGTCGCGGTTCTCGGCCATAAATTCGCGAAACTGCGGGAAGAAGGCTTCATCGCTGAGCGAGCTGAGCGAGATATTGCAGAAGATGCCCACCTTGCGGTCCTGACGCGCCAAGCGGCGAACGATCTGGACACAGCGAAACAGCAGCAGATTGTCGATGACTGACACCAGCCCATCGGGTTCAGCCACTTCCAGATATTCGGCGGGCATCATCACCCGGCCGCGCTTATCCCGAAGGCGCGAGAAGCTCTCGTAAAACACCGTCCGGCGCTGTGGCAGGGCCACTACCGGCTGAAGGAACAGATCGACTCGGTTCTCGGTCAGGGCCAGACGCACGGTCTCAAGAAGCTCTGTCGTGGTCTCATGGGCCGTCACCAGTTCAGCGACCGGGCGACGTGAACGCTGGGTGGCCATGCCTTGGCTCATCCGCTGGACGAGATCTTCAAGCACCCGAACTTCGCTGGTCAGTTCTTCAGACTGGCGGGCGGCCTCTTCTTGCATGTCTTCGGCCAGATCTTCGATCCGGTGGCTCATCTGACGAATTTGCTCGGTCAGGAGCAGGTTGGCCCGGCGCAGGGATGAAATCTCGAGGGCATTACTTTCGGCGTCGATGCCGCGGCGTACACTGCCATGGATGGAAAAGGCAAAGCCGAGGCCACCGACCAAGGCCGCAACACCAGGCCCCCAGCCACCGCCCGCGCGCCAAATATAAACAGCAAGCGCAGACGCCAGACAGAGATATGCCGTCCCCAACAGTCCTACGGTGACCTTGCCCATCTACCCGCCCATTCGAATCACTCAGAGTATCGTCTGGTTAACGGGGTGAAGTCGAACGGAATGCGGGCATTTAGGCCCAACCATCCCAATAAATACGAAATTACGCACAGATGAATGGGGGGTCAGGGGTGCAAAGCCCCCTAACCTCGACATTACAAGCCGTTAGCTTAGCTCAGCGCCAATTCAATGCGGGAGGCCTGAGCCAGCAGCGCGCCGTGGGCCGCAGGCTTTTCCGGTGCAGAAGGGGTCGGCCAAAGGGCAACAAACCGGTCCATCTCGGGCTTGGCCGCTGCAAGGGAGGGGTCAGTCTTGGCCGCATCGATTAAAGCGGCTCGCGCCGAAAGGGCCGCGCCGAGCGCGTGCTGATATTCGATAGGATCAACGCCGCCATCGACGACCACGCCCCTATAGAGACCAGACGAAATCTCGAGCAGGCCTCTAATCACGGCCTTACGATCCCCGCCCGCCTTGGCAAGGCCGGCGTCCAAGGCATTCAGCGCAGCCTTCAGATCGGCGCTCGCGCCGGTTTCAGCCGCCTTACGCAGCAGGGCCTCATCGACGCCTGCGGCCTTAAAGGGCTCGTAGCTCTTGTCATAGGCTTCTAACAGGCCTTGAGCCACCAAAATGGCCGCCGCCTCTGGGCCATCCTTTTGCGCCATTGCGACAAGGACGAAGCCGCGCAGATGGGCGATATGAAGGGCGTTAATACTGTCGGCGGGAATGGCGGAATAGGCTGAGACCGCGCCGGTTTCACCGGTTTCACCCGCCTCACCGGTGCCTGCCGAGGGGGCGACTGCGGGGGTTACGGGGCTCTCTACAGGCGCTTTGGGCGCGCTTGATTGGGGCGAACATGCGACAAGTGC
>CANKPO010000273.1 GCA_947484535.1 Caulobacteraceae bacterium | reverse complement strand
GCCTCTTTGCGGCCATCGCGGGCGGTAATGGCAAAGCTATCGGCGCTTCGGGTCACCCGATCGATGATCACACCGCGATCCAGGCGGATTTCTCGCGCTAGAAGTAGGGCCAAGGGGGTTGTGCCCAAGGGATAGCGATCAAAGGTCTTGAGTCGGCTATCAGCGATGGAGACGTTGAAGCCATCGGATACGACGAGCAGCCCCAGCGGGGGGTCATAGGCAAAGCGCATCTTGCCCGGCCGCTTGAGATAAAGGTCGCCCCGGCTCTTGGTGCCAAAGGGATCGGTTTGAACAAACCGGCCTCGCGCCTGTCCCAAGGATTGCAGATAGGCGCTGGCCTTAGTGACCAGGGCCCTGTCGTCTGCCGATAGGGCAACCGCGCTTGACCGGACCGGCTGAGCGGACGTGACAGCGGGCGCGCCAAGACAGAGGAGCGCGATAAGGCTCAATATCTTAATGGAGCGAGTCTTTGTGCGTGGGGGCGATTGGGTCATCATGGCCTATCCTCTAACCAGATCGACCCTATCTGCCAATCCGGGCGAGGATATGACCAAAGGTCAAACCCCCCATCAGGGGGGAGGCCCAGCCAAGATATCGCGTTTCCCGGCATGGTTGGCCGCGCCCACCACCCCTTCGCGCTCCATCTTTTCCATCAAGGACGCGGCGCGGTTATAGCCGATCTGGAGGCGCCGCTGGATATAGCTGGTCGAGGCCTTACGGTCGCGCGTGACGATGGCTACAGCCCGATCATAGAGATCGTCGCCGGACATGCCGCCTTCACCGCCCCCGTCGCCGTCGCCGCCATCCTCGTCATCGCTGGCCGTGACCTCTTCGAGATATTGCGGCTGGCCCTGACTGCGCAGGAAGGCCGCAACGGTCTCGACCTCGCCGTCAGAGACGAACGGTCCGTGCAGACGGGTGATCCGCCCACCTCCGGCCATATAGAGCATGTCGCCTTGGCCCAGCAGTTGCTCGGCCCCCTGCTCGCCCATGATGGTGCGGCTGTCGATCTTGGAGGTGACTTGGAAGCTGATCCGGGTGGGGAAGTTGGCCTTGATGGTGCCGGTAATGACATCGACCGAAGGACGCTGGGTGGCCATGATCAGGTGGATACCGGCCGCTCGCGCCATCTGTGCCAGACGCTGAACGGCGCCTTCAATATCCTTGCCCGCCACCATCATCAGGTCGGCAACCTCGTCAATGACCACGACCAGATAGGGCATGGGATCAGGACGCAGCTTTTCTTCTTCATAGACCGGCCGCCCGGCCTCATCAAAGCCGGTCTGGACGGTGCGGACAAAGTGCTCGCCCTTGGCCAGCGCCTCATTGGCCTTCTCGTTAAAGCCGCCAATATTGCGCACGCCGATCTTGGACATGCGCCTGTAGCGGTCCTCCATCTCGCGCACCGTCCATTTGAGCGCGACAATGGCCTTCTTCGGATCGGTTACGACCGGGGCCAAGAGATGTGGGATGCCGTCATAGACCGACAGTTCCAGCATCTTGGGATCGATCATGATGAATTTGCATTTGTCCGGCGGTAGCCGATAGAGGATCGACAGGATCATGGCATTGACCCCCACCGACTTGCCCGAGCCGGTGGTGCCCGCGATCAAGAGGTGGGGCATTTTCGACATGTCAGCAATATAGGGCTCGCCGCCAATGGTCTCGCCCAGCGCCATGGGCAGGATCTGGCTCGATTTCTCATATTCGCTCGAGGCCAGAAGATCGCGTAGATAGACGGTTTCCCGGTGGGAGTTGGGCAGCTCGATCCCGATGGCATTGCGCCCCTGAACCACCGCCACGCGGCAGGCACGGGCACTCATCGAGCGGGCAATATCATCGGACAGGGCCACGACGCGGGCATGTTTGACCCCGGGGGCGGGGACCAGCTCATAGAGGGTCACGACCGGACCGGGACGGATCTGATCGATTTGACCCTTAACGCCGAACTCCGCCAGTACGCTCTCCAACATCCGAGCATTTTGGCGCAACGAGCCCTCGTCAAAGGCTGATGAGCGGGGCTTGGGCTTGGCCAGCATGGCCAGTTCCGGCAGCTGGAAGCCACCGGGCTGAACGAAATCAAAGGCCTTTTGATTTTCCCGCTGCTCGCGATTGGAGGTTTTGGGGGCCTTGATATTGAGCACCTGCGGCGCGGCCTCTGGCGGGGCGTCCAGATCGTCATCGAGGCTGATCTCTATGTCGTCATCAAGCACCGCTGCCTTGGCCCGAGATGCGCGCGGCGCACGGGGCGTGGTCGCTGCCTTGTCCTTCACGGGCGGTTGCTGAGTCCGGCGGCGGGCCTGCTCAGCAAGGGTGGCGCGCAAGGTTAGGATCGACCGCCCGACCATGTCCTTACTAATGCCCAGCCCAAAGCCAAGGGCAGCAATGGCACAGACGCCAAGGAGCATGGCTGCGATAACATTGCCGATGGGAATATGAACCAAACCAAACAGGCTTCCCAGATGGCGCAGAAGGCTCTCGCCCCAAAAGCCGCCCAAGCCACTGGCAAGGGGCCAAGAGGCTGGTGTCGGTGCGGCTGCGAGCAGGCCCGAAAAGGCCAAAGCCCCAAGCATACCGACCAGAGCCCGAAGCCGAAGGATGGCGCGGCTATCGTCAGGCTCACGCTCTCCGGCGCGCCACAGGCCTGAGGCGACCATCAAGAGGGCGCCCGCCCACGCGGCCAAGCCAAGGGACTGAATAGAGGCGTCGGCTATCCCCGCGCCCAGTGTGCCGAGAAGATTGGTTGGCGCCACCCCTGTGGCAGCATTAAAGCTGGGGTCAGCGGCATTATAGGAGGCAAAGGCAAGGATCAGCGCTAGGCCAAGACCCGCCGTGACGCCGCCGCGAAACCGCGCAGATAGCGGATGATCCCAGCCGAACCTCAGGCCCATGCCGATCAATTGCAGATTGGACCTTTGCGCTACCCGCGCCATATATCGCACTCCACCCAGACCAATTCACCGTCCATTAGGTCCTGATTTTACATCAAGAGGGTTAAGGCCTGTTTACCATGACAAGGGAGAAGGGCCGATTGATCGATCCGGCTGCGTCAAATCCCCTCTGGACGAAGCCCTGTAACGAACGACATAAGCAAGCATGACCCTTTCAGAGCCCGCTCCCGTTCAGACCGGTTTCGATGCCGACGTGATCATTGTCGGCGCCGGAATGGCAGGCATGACCCTTGCGCTCGCCCTGGTCAGTGGCGGCTTGCGGCCCCTCCTGATCGATCCCCAGACCTTTGAGGCTCAACAGGCGCCGGAGTTTGATGGCCGGTCGTCAGCCATCGCCTATTCAAGCTTTCGGCTTTGGAAGGCGATTGG
>CANKPO010000272.1 GCA_947484535.1 Caulobacteraceae bacterium | reverse complement strand
TGACGGCGATGTGGCCGGTGTGATGAACACCGCTGATCCCGATACGGGCGTGGATATGTATGTCGGCCAAGGCGGCGCGCCTGAGGGCGTTTTGGCCTGCGCGGCGCTGAAATGTGTTGGCGGTCAGTTCCAAGGTCGTCTGGTGTTCCGCAATGCCGATGAGCGCGCGCGGGCGGCGCGTCTGGGCATTACGGATCTGGACAAGAAATACACCCTTCACGAAATGGTCCGCGCCGACGCGATCTTTGCCGCGACCGGTGTCACCAAGGGGGCCTTGCTCGACGGGGTGACCCTGAAGGACGGCTTTGTTCATACCCATACTTTGGTCATGAACTCCTCGACCCAGACCGTGCGTGAAATTCGGATGAAGCGCGCCCTCTGATATGACCACTGACGGGGCGAGCCTTGCCTATCTGGGTGTGTCTCGCTCGCTGAGCGGGCGCGCCTGGAGGCTGCGACCAGCCGCTGACAGTGATGTGCGTGGGTTGCAGCAGGCGACCGGGCTCAGCGAGCCTTTGGCCCGAGCTCTGGCCTCGCGTGGCATTAGCCGCGATCAGGCCGACAACTATCTGAACCCGACCCTGCGCGGCCTGTTCCCCGACCCCTCTAGCTTCACCGATATGGACCGCGCTGCCGAGATCTTGGTCGACGCGCTGGAAACCCAGCGGCCCATGGCCGTCTTTGCCGACTATGATGTTGATGGTGCCTCGAGCGCGGCGCAACTGGTGCGCTGGTTTAGGGCCATGGGCCAGGACCTGCCGATCTATGTGCCCGACCGGATTCTAGAGGGCTATGGCCCAAGCCCTATGGCCTTTAAGCGATTGAAGGACCAGGGCGCTGAACTGGTCATCACCGTCGACTGCGGCGCGGCGGCCTATGACGCCATAGCCTCCGCCGTCGATATTGGCCTAGAGGTCGTGGTCATCGACCATCACCTGATGCGCGAAGATCCGCCCAAGGCCGCAGCGGTGGTCAATCCCAACCGTCCGGGCTGTCAGTCCGGGCAAGGGGTTCTGGCGGCGGCGGGTGTCGTCTTTGTCCTGCTAGCGGCCCTGAACCGCGAGGCGCGCCGCCGGGGGCTGTTTGCAGGCCGCTCAGAGCCTGACCTGCGCCAATGGCTCGACCTTGCCGCCATGGGCGCGATTTGCGACGTCACCAGCCTGACCGGCTTTAACAGGGCGCTGGCATCGCAAGGTCTGAAGGTCATGTCCAACTGGGGCAATCCGGGTCTAAAGGCGCTGCTCGACGTGGCAGGCAGTAAGGGGCCAGCGGGCGTGTTCCATGCGGGCTTTATCCTCGGCCCGCGCATCAATGCTGGCGGACGGGTTGGACGCTCCGACCTCGGCGCAAGGCTTCTGTCTACGGACGACCCCGAAGAGGCGAGGGACATTGCCGCTCAACTGGACCTGCTCAATGCCGAGCGCAAAGAGGTTGAAAAACAGGTTCTTGATGAGGCCGTCGAGCGCATCGAGCACGAAACCAACCTCGATCCCGACGCACCGGTGATCCTCGTGTCCGGAGATGGCTGGCATCCGGGGGTGATCGGCATTGTCGCAGGTCGCCTGCGAGAGCGCTATCGCAAGCCGGTCATGGTCATTGGCGTTGATCGTCCAGCCAATGTCGGCAAGGGCTCTGGTCGCTCGCAGACCGGTTACAATCTCGGCCGCGCGGTGCAGGGGGCCTATGAGGCGGGGCTGCTCCTTTCGGGCGGTGGTCATGCCATGGCGGCGGGTCTGTCGGTTCGGCCCGAACTGATCCCTGAGCTGCGTGCCTTCCTCGAGGAGAAACTGTCCCACGAGCGCGAAGAGGCCGAGGCGGCTGATCTGTTCGATATTGACGCTCTGGTCTCTGCAGGCGGGGCGGGGCGCGCCCTCTATGATGACTTCCAGCGCCTTACTCCCTTTGGCCCCGGCAACCCCGAGCCGGTCTTTGCGGCAGCGGGCCTGAGGGTCGATCAATCCTCCTCGCTCAAGGGCGGGCATGTGCGCTGCACCCTCGCCGACGAGCGCGGCGGAAAATTGCGGGCGGTGGCCTGGCGGGCCGGGGATACAGAGATCGGTAAGACCCTTCTGCAGCGCGGGGCTCTGGTCCATGTGGCGGGCCGTCTGAAGGCGGATGATTGGAACGGCCGCAACGGCGTTGAGCTCGAGATTGACGATGCCGCCGACCCTCGTCTTTGCCACGGCTAGCGATCAGTTCGCATTTCCTTGGGAATTTCGCATAGACAAGCTTGCGCCCTCCATGGAAGGCGGATATACGGCGTCTCCCATCGATGAGGTCCCTTCGTCTATCGGTTAGGACATCAGATTTTCAATCTGGGGAGAGGGGTTCGACTCCCCTAGGGACTACCATCGCTGGATAAGGTCTTTGCGGCTTCCAAGCCCCATCGTCCGCACAGAGGCCTCCTTCGGGAGGCCTTTTTGTTTCTGGGTCCAGAGCTTGCGCGCGTGTCCCTTCCGCGTAAGATCATCTCATAATCGCCGTTCAACAGGCGAGCGGAGGCGAGATGGACCAGAGGCAGGATAGGGCGCTTCGGGCGCGGGCAGAGGCTGTCATTCCCGGCGGCATGTATGGGCACCAGTCAACGGGCCTGTTGCCGGATGACTATCCGCAATTCTTTGCCAAGGGACGCGGTGCCCATCTGTGGGATGTGGATGGCAATCGCTATCTCGACTTCATGTGCGCCTATGGCCCAAACCTGTTTGGCTATGGCCATGAGACCATTGATGCGGCCTATATCGGCCAGCTTCAGCACGGCGACACCCTGACCGGGCCAAGCGCGTTGATTGTGGAGTTAGCGGAGGCCCTGACCGATATGGTCACCCACGCCGATTGGGCGATCTTTTGTAAGAACGGCACCGATGCCACGACCATGGCGCTGGTGACGGCCAGAGCTCAGACCCGGCGCAAGATCATCATTCGCGCACGCGGGGCCTATCATGGCTCCGCTCCATGGTGCACGCCGCGCCCGACCGGTGCGCTGGACAGCGAGCGGTCCCATCAGATCTTTTGCGACTATAATGATGTGGCCAGTCTGGAGGCTGCCGTCGCAGAGGCGGGCGATGATCTGGCCGCTATTTTCGCCGCGCCCTTCAAGCACGACGCCTTTGTCGATCAGGCCGAGCCGGACCCGGCCTATGCTCAGCGCGCGCGCCAACTCTGCGATCAGACCGGCGCCATGCTGGTGGTCGATGATGTGCGCGCCGGCTTTCGGCTCAGCCGCGATTGTAGTTGGTCGCGCCTCGGCGTGCAGCCGGACCTGTCGACCTGGGGCAAGTGCATTGCCAATGGCCATCCGATCTCGACCCTGCTCGGATCAGAC
>CANKPO010000271.1 GCA_947484535.1 Caulobacteraceae bacterium | reverse complement strand
CCCTTGACCGACCAGCGCTTGATGATCTTGCCGGGTTCCAGGGACTGCGTTGTGGGCTCCTTGTCCAAACTGCCACTCGAAAGGTGAGGCGCTAAGCGGATGGCCATATTGCCGACGGCGGGCTGTTTCCACACGGCCTCATAGGTTCCGGGCGTAGATTCGGTGATCTGAAGGGCTGCGGGGCGGATTTCATGGGCGAGACTGGGATCGGCCAAGGCTATGGATAGGACAAGGCCTATCATCAGCGCGGCGACACTTTTGATGAGGTTGCCAACCAATTTTGGCATGAGACGCTTAAAAAACTTCGAGTTCGCCACGATGAATGCACCTTTGTTTGCGCAGCGACTTTGACAGTGACCGAAGGGCAGGGCAATGTTTCCGATAGAGTTCAGGCACAGACCTGATGGGTCATGATTCATAGGGACGAGACCATGGGCAACAGATGGCGCATGACGGCTGGAAGCCTCACAGCGATGGCTGTGGTTTTAGCGGCCTTCCCGGGTTCGACAGCAGGGTCAGGTTCGGCCTTGACCGGGCCCGGCGCGGCGAAGGCTCCTGTTGCCGCAAAGAAGGTGACGCCACCTTCTCGTCTGCCCGGCTACAACACCGAGCGTAACGCCTATTTCGGCGACCTGCATGTTCACACCAAACTGTCCTTTGATGCCTACATCTTCAACGTTCGCGCCTCTCCGGACGATGCCTATCGCTTTGCGAAGGGGGAATCTCTGGGCCATTCAAGTGGCTTCAATATTCGGCTATCCGGCGGCCCCTTAGACTTTGTCGCCGTAACGGACCACTCTGAGTATATCGGTGCCTTGCAAGAGGCCGGCGATACGAACAGTCCTTTGAACAAGCTGCCCATCGTCGATGGCCTATTCAGTACCGATCCGGTCAAGATCGGTGCGGCCTTTACCCGTGTCATTGACGCGATGGGAAGCAACACCCTACCAAAAGAGTTTAGCGATAAGCGCATTGCATCGAAGGCGTGGAACGAAATTCGGGACTCCGCTGAACGTCACAATGACCCTGGCCGCTTTACAACCTTTGTCGGCTATGAGTTCACCTCAGCGCCCGATGGTCGAAACCTCCACCGCAACGTCATTTTCAAGAACGCCAAGGTCCCCGAGCTTCCCTACTCAGCTGTGGAGTCTCAGGATCCGGAAAATCTTTGGCTGCAAATGGAGACGTGGCGCAAGGCCGGTGTCGAGGCGCTCGCTATCCCGCACAATATGAACGGCAGCGATGGCTTGATGTATGAGCAAACGCGCCGCGATGGGCGGGCCATGGACAAGGCCTATGCCGACCTTCGTATGCGTAACGAGCCGCTTGCCGAGATGACCCAGATCAAAGGGACATCCGAAACCCATCCCTCCTTGTCACCGAATGATGAGTGGGCAAATTTCGAGATCATGGAAAGCTATATTGGTCGCGCCAAGGCGATCACCAAGTTCTCCGGTGGCTATGTTCGTGACGCCTTGAAGGCTGGCATCCTTATGCAGGACAATAGGGGCTTCAACCCCTTTAAGTTCGGCTTTATCGGGGCCAGTGATACGCACAATGCCGCTCCAGGCTCGGTCGAAGATCGAAACTATTTCAGTAAGGTCGGTCGGACAGACGGCAAGCCCGAGCAACGGGGTTCTGTTCCCGCGGAGGGCCGAAAGACCTGGGATATTGCGACGCCTGATCCGAACGGAAATCTGGGCCGCTTCCAGTCCTGGGGCGCGTCGGGCTTGGCCGGGGTTTGGGCGGAAGAAAATAGCCGCGATGCCATCTATACAGCCATGCGCCGCAAGGAGACCTTCGCGACATCTGGTCCCCGTATGCGGGTACGGTTCTTTGCGGCCTATGACTATCCCCAGAACATCTTAAAGCGCTCTGATCTGGTCACCGTGGCCTATCGCAGTGGCGTGCCGATGGGCGGCGATCTCATGCCATCCAAGGGCAAGGCTCCTGAATTTATCCTTTGGGCCATGCGTGATCCCAATTCCGGCTATCTCCAGCGGGCCCAGATCGTCAAGGGTTGGGTCGAGAACGGCGTCGCCAAAGAAGCCGTGTTCGACGTGGCCTGTTCGGATGGTCTGGCAGTCAATTCTGCGACAGGCCGTTGTCCTGACAATGGCGCGAAGGTGGATTTGAGCACCTGCGAGCCGACCAGGTTCAAGGGCGATGCTGAGATGCGGACCCTGTGGCGCGACCCGACCTTCAAGCCTAATCAGCGCGCCTTCTACTACGCCCGGGTACTGGAAAACCCATCCTGCCGTTGGTCGACTTGGGATGCTCTGCGTAATGGCACGCCGCCCAACCCGACGCTGCTCCCGACCATTCAGGAGCGTGTCTGGTCATCTCCGATCTGGTATGCGCCCAGTCTCTAGACCATAGGGGCCAGTGTGACCGAGTCATTGTCTAAAAAGAGCCCCGTCCGTGCGTTGATCGTGCGGGCTGGGCGTGAACCGCTGGTCCAGTTCCTGGTGATCGGTGCGGTGCTTTTCGTCGGGATTCTTGCGGCTCGATCGCTCCAGAAACCCGTCGTGCGGATTGATGCGCAGGAGCTTGGCCAATTGGCCGGTTACTGGTCCACCCAGATGCAGCGCGACCCGACCGATCAAGAGCTTCAAGGCATCATCCATGAGCGGGTGGACGAAGAGGTCCTAGCCCGTGAGGCCCTTCGCCTGGGTCTCGACAAGGATGACATGATTGTTCGGCGTCGCTTGGCCCAGAAAATGACCTTTGCCAGCGAGGATACGGCCAACCTGCCTGAGCCGGACGAGGCCGCCCTCAAGGCCTTCTTCGAAAAGACCAAGGCCGACTATCAAGCGCGGCCTCGGGTGACCTTCCGTCACCAGTTTTTCAATTCAGATCGTGGCAAGGATCAGGCAATCGCCCGCGCCACCGCAGCGCTTGGCAAGGTTGCTTCAACCCAGGGCGAGGCCCTCGGAGAGCCATTCCTCCTGCCCCTCGGCTATAGCGATGCCAACCTGATCGATATCCATAAGGACTATGGACAAGACTTTGCCGGGGCCTTGCTAACCGCGCCGCTGAACCAATGGTCTGGTCCCATCGCTTCGGCCTATGGCTTTCACCTGATCAAGGTGGATTCCCGCGTCAGCGCCAAGATGCCATCGCTTGATGAGGTGCGGCCTGATGTTTTAGCCGCCTATCAGGAGGAGGCACGCAAGGCCCGCAACGCAACCTACTTGGCCGATCTTCGGAAGAAATACCGTATTGAAATCAGCGGGATACCTCAGACTGTTCTTAATCAATCTGAGGCCAATTGACCGCGATAGACGGTTGTTATCAGCCTATTGGATGCTTTCGCTCAGCCATT
>CANKPO010000270.1 GCA_947484535.1 Caulobacteraceae bacterium | reverse complement strand
GAGATCGTCTGCGGCGCGCCCAATGCGCGGGCGGGCCTGACCACCATCTATGCCCCCATCGGCGCCTATGTGCCCGGTCTGGATGTGACCTTGGTGGAAAAGCCAGTTCGGGGTGTGGTCTCCAACGGCATGCTCTGTTCGGCGGCGGAGCTGGAAACGGCTGAAGAGTCAGACGGCATTATGGAGCTTTCCGGCGATCTGGCTGTCGGAACCCCGGTCGCGGAAGCTTTGGGCCTCGAAGCCGTCATTGATTTTGAAGTCACCCCCAATCGCCCCGATTGGCTCGGCGTCGCTGGCATTGCCCGCGATCTGGCCGCCACGGGTATCGGCACCTTGAAGGACCTCAGCGTCGCGGCCGTGCCGGGTAGCTTCCCCTGTCCGATCCAGATTAGCCTGACCGCCCCGCAGGCCTGCCCCCTGTTCGCGGGCCGGATGATCAGAGGTGTCAAGAATGGCCCTTCTCCAGAGTGGCTACAGGCCAAGCTGAAATCCGTCGGTCTGCGCTCGATCAATGCGCTGGTCGATGTCACCAACCTTCTGTCCTACGACCGCGCGCGCCCGCTGCACGTCTATGATGTCGACAAGCTGACCGGCAATGTCATCGAAGCGCGCATGGGCATCGCGGGCGAAAGCCTAGAGGCACTGGATAGCAAGACCTATGCTCTGACCCCGGACCTGTGTGTCATTGCCGATGCTTCCGGTCCCTTGGGCCTTGGCGGCGTGATGGGCGGCGAGAGCACAGGCTGTTCGGATGAGACCACCAGCGTCTTCATCGAAAGCGCCTGGTTTGATCCCCTGATCACGGCTCAGACGGGCCGGGCCACCGGGATCTCGTCCGATGCCCAATACCGTTTTGCTCGCACGGTCGATACCGGCTTTGTCGTGCCCGGGCTGGAATTGGCCACCAAGCTGATCCTTGAGCTTTGTGGCGGTGAGCCGTCAGACATCTTGGTCGCCGGCGCTGCGCCTGCAGCGCCCGGTGCCATCACCTTTGATCCAGACTATGTCCAGCGCCTGTCAGGACTGTCGGTCACGCGCGAGCGGACCTTCGAGATCCTGTCCCACCTTGGTTTTACCATCGCAGGCGAGGGCGGCACAGTTCAGGTCACCCCGCCAAGCTGGCGGCGCGATGTCGAGGGCAAGGCTGATCTGGTCGAAGAGGTGGCCCGAATTGCAGGCTACGGCGCCCTGCCGTCCACGCCCTTGCCGCCGGTCATTAGCGCGGCGAGCGGTATCCTCACTGTACGCCAAAATCGCGCCCGCATGGGTCGCCGGGCCATGGCCGCGCTGGGCTATGCCGAGGCGCTGACCTGGTCCTTCACCTCTCGCAAAACGGCCAGCCTGTTTGGCGGCGGTGATGAGGCTGTGGTCCTGTCCAATCCGATTGCGTCGGATCTGGACTCTATGCGCCCCTCGATCCTGCCCAATCTGATTGAGGCGGCAGGGCGCAATGCCAAGCGCGGCTTTGCCGATTTGGCCCTGTTCGAGGTCGGCCCGGTCTTTGCTGGGGATCGGCCCAAGGACCAGCGCACCGCCATCACTGGCCTGATCGCCCCTCATGCGCCTCGCCGTTGGGATCACGGCGCGGCGGAAGATGTCTTTACCATCAAGAGCGACCTGATGGCCCTCTTGGAAGAGCTGGGAGCCCCGACAGCCTCGCTTCAGACTGCGCAGGGCAGCAATTCGCCCTGGTGGCACCCGGGCCGCTCAGCGCGCCTCCAGCTTGGCCCCAAGGCCGTGGTTGCAGAGTTCGGGGCGCTACATCCCAGCGTTCTGAAGGCGCTCGATGTTGACGGGCCGGTCTATGGCTTTGAGCTCTGGCTCGATGCGGTGCCCGAACCCAAGCGCAAGGGCAAGTCCAAGCCCGGCTATGAGGCTTCCAGCCTGATGCCGCTCAGCCGCGACTATGCCTTCATTGTCGAACAGGACAAGGCTGCCGGTGATCTGATCAAGGCGGTTCTGGGCGCAGATAAGGCGCTGATCGCCAGCGCCCGCGTCTTCGACGTCTATCAAGGCCAAGGCGTTGCCGCCGGATCCAAGTCTGTTGCCCTTGAGGTCACGATCCAGCCGAAGGACCAGACCCTGACCGAGGCCGATATCGAGGCCCTGTCGGCTAAGATCATTGCTGCAGTACAAAAGGCAGGCGGAACCTTACGCGGCTAGGACCGGTTAAGGGGCAGGCGGCGGCGGACCCCGGTCATCGGGGCCCTTGCCCCGGCGACGCATGGCGCTGGGCGGTGGACGCCTAAAGCTTTCGGCAATGAGAGCCCGATCTTCTGGGCTAACGGTCAAGGCATAGGATACCGCCGCCGTTTCCATCCTGGCTCGTGCCCGCATCTCGGCTTCGCGGGCCTTTTGCAGATTGCTGTCGATCAGGGCGCGGTCAGGCGTGGCGGCGGCCAAGCTATCGGCGGCGGCGATGCGCGCACTATGGGCCGTCTTGAGGTCGGGCATGGTGGCCACAACTGCCTCTCTTAGGACCCGGCGCATGGCCTTGCGGCTTTCGGGCGGCATATCCTTGCTCAGACGGATGATCGAGGGGGGGCGGTCGCCGCGCCCATTGTCCATCAGCTTGTGACGCATCAGAATCGCCCCGCCGACCGCCGTCAGCAGAAAGATGTTCAGGACCAGCGATAGGGCCAGACCGATTTTCAAAGTGCGCGGGCTCATAGCTTCTCCTCCGCACCGAAGGCCACGGCCTCCGAATAGACCGATTGACCATCTAGGGCACTGGCGACGGTCACATCGGTCGATTGGTCGGCCATCATCAGGCTGACCGAGCCGATGCCGACCATCAGGCCTGCAACGCCCGCAGCCGCCAAGCCCATGCCCCATCCGCGCCATTCGCCCAACAGTTTGGACAATAGGGACCGCTGGGGTCTTGGCGCCATCGCCACCACCTGCTCTCGCAGGGCCATCGAGGGGGCCTCAACGCGATAGAGGCCTAGAAGGTCGTCGAGATCGGCTGCCTCGTCTAGACATTGACGGGCCCAGACCGGGCGCTCTTGGCGCAGTTGCTCGGCCTGAGCCTGCTCGGTCTTGGGCCACCGCCGAAGATCAGAGCCATAGGCCTCAGCCAACTGTTCAAACCGTTCCGGGGTCATGCGAGGCCCTCCAATCGACGATCATTCAGGGGATTAAGAAGCAGGCGAAGGGCGCGGCGTCCACGAGACAGCAGGCTTTCGAGCGCCTCGACACTGATCTCCATCAGCGCCGCCGCCTCGATATTGCCAAGCTCCTGATAGTGACACAGCACAATCGCCTCCCTCTGACGCTCTGGTAATTTGGCGATGGCCGCCTCGACCTGATCCTTGATCTCCATTCCCATAAGTCCAGCATCG
>CANKPO010000269.1 GCA_947484535.1 Caulobacteraceae bacterium | reverse complement strand
TGGGCTGGCGTGCCGACCCGTTCCAACACTTCCATATTGCCGGTGTCGGGTGCCGAGCAGTTCATGGTCTCGGAGGCCAGCGAGTTCTTGCCCAGCTCAACGGCGATATAGGCATAGTCGAGGTTCTTGAGGCCCTCGCCGGTTTCGGCGTCAGGCAGGAAGAAGTTCCACAGACCTTCAGCCTTGGCCTTGTCCTTGGCAGCTTCCAGCACTTCGAGCTGGCCCGGTGCATAGCTCCAGCGATCGGCGCGGCCTTCACCCAAGCGGTGAAACTCGACCGACATAGGCTCGACCGTTTCAGCGATGAAGCGCTTCACATGTTCCAACAGAGGAACAGCGGCTTCAGAAATTCTCAGATCGTTCAGATCGTCGTTAGGATTGAAACCAAAGGCCGTCCCGGCCCGTCCAAGAGGTTTGTTCACTGCTTTGTTCCTTTTTCCATCACCTGCTTCGGACTTTAAAACAGACGTTTGAACTACGCTAGCCAGAACCCGTACCATAGGGCCTGTTTCTTTGCCGCACCCCCGACGCCTCGCCCTGTCTTGAGGGCCCGGTTTGGGGGATAAGGAGGCGGGACATTTCAAAAATATCTCATACTATCGTTTACGGCCGAACAGACTCGGTGGTGAAATTGGTATCGGGAGCCTGTCTTGGTTCGATTGCGAGTCATTGATCTAGAAACCACTGGCACCGAGCCGCCAGCCGAAATCATCGAATTTGGCCGGGCTGATCTGTTGGCTGAGGGCGACAGCTACCGCGTTGAGCGGGCGATGGCCCGGCTCTATCGGCCTTTACATGGCATTCCGCCTGAGACCATGGCCGTTCACCACATCACCGAGGACGACTTTCCGCCAGAAACGCCGGTCTGCACGGACGCGCTTTTGCGCAAGGCCATATGGGGCGGTGAGACCCCCGATGTGCTCGTTGCCCATAATAGCGCCTTCGAGCAGCAGTTTATCACGCCGACCCTTACAGACGCTCTGCCGTGGATCTGTACCTACAAGGTCGCTCTTCGGATCTGGCCTGACGCGCCGCGCCACACCAATCAGGTGCTACGCTATTGGCTGGGGCTGAAACTCCCGGCCGAAAATGCCATGCCGCCGCACCGGGCGGGACCCGATGCGTGGGTCACGGCTAACCTGCTCGCCGCCATGATGCCGCTGGCCTCGGTCGAAGACATGATCGCTTGGACGCTCGAACCCAAGCTGATGCCCAATATCCCCTTTGGCAAACATCGTGGCATGGCCTGGACCGAGGCACCGCAAGACTATTTGAACTGGATGGCGCGCCAAACCGACATGGATCAGGACGCCATCTGGAACGCCAAAAGAGAATTGGCGCGCCGCGCAGGCTAGCCTATGCCCTCACGTGAGGGTCAGGGAGCCGACTTGCCAAAGTCGTGTTTGTTCCATCTAAGCGGCGCGTCTATTCTCTTGGCTCTGCGTCTCAACCCCCTAAGGTCAAAAATTGCGCGGCTTTTGCGGCGCATATGTCTTCCAGCAGGATCTTTTCATGAAAACTCACGCGCGTGCGGTCGTCATTGGCGGCGGAGTCGTTGGTGTCAGCACCCTCTATCATCTGGCCAAGCTGGGCTGGAGCGATGTGGTTCTGATCGAACGCAAAGAACTGACCTCTGGCTCAACCTGGCACGCGGCGGGCCTGCTACCCCTGTTCAATCTGAGCTACTCGGTTGGCCAGATGCACAAATATTCCGTGGGCTTCTACCCCACCCTAGAGGCCGAGACCGATCTGAAGGTCGGCTTCAGCAATGTCAGCAACATCCGTCTGGCTCGGACCAAGGACCGGATGGACGAGTACAAATATTATGCGGGTGTGGCCAAGACCATCGGCGTGGACGTCAAGTTCCTGACCCCCGATGAGGTCAAGGCCATCTGGCCCCTTTGCGAGACCGATGATCTGCTCGGCGCGATCCAGCATCCCGCTGACGGCTATATCCAGCCTGCCGACCTGACCCAGGCCCTAGCACGCGGCGCGCGTGATCGCGGCGCGACCATCTATCGCCAGACCACCGTGACCGGCATTGTTCAGCAGGCCAATGGCGAATGGCTGGTCCAGACCGATCAGGGCGACATCACTTGCGAGCATGTCATCTCCGCGACCGGCAACTTTGCCCGCCGCACGGGCGCGATGGTCGGGTTGGATGTGCCGGTCATTCCGGTTGAGCACCAATATATTGTCACTGAGGCTCACCCCGCTATTCAGGCCCGCAAGGCTGCGGGTCTGCCCGAAATGGGCGTCCTGCGCGAAAGCGACAGCTCTTGGTACATGCGCGAGGAGGCGGGCGGCCTTCTGCTTGGTCCTTACGAGGTCGGTGCGCCGGTCTGCTATGTCGATGGACCCGATCCACAGTCGGAATATGAGCTGTTCCAAGAGGACCTCGACCGTCTGGCCCCCCATATTGAAACCGCCATCACCCGCGTTCCGGCCTTTGGTGAGGTCGGGGTCAAACGCGTCTATAATGGCGCCATCGCCTATACGCCTGACGGCAGCCCCATCGTTGGTCCGGCTTGGGGTCTGAAGAATTTCTGGCTCAATGAAGGCCACAGCTTTGGCGTCACCGCTGCGGGCGGCGCGGGCTGGCAACTGGCGCACTGGATCGTCGATGGCGAGCCGACCATCGACATGATGGGTGTCGATCCACGCCGCTTTGGCCCCTATGCCGGCCAAGGCTATCTGACGCAAAAGAACGAAGAGGCCTATGCCAAGGTCTTCACCCCGCACTATCCCGATGAAGAACGCACCGCCGCGCGCGGCCTTCGCCGCACGCCCTGCTATGACCGGATGAAGGCTCTGGGCGCGGTGTTTGGTTCGATCTATGGCTGGGAGCGCCCTAACTGGTTCGCGCCGGAAGGCTATAGCCTGACCGAGGCGGACCTCGACAAGCCCGACGTGATCCTCAACGAGAACCACCCCGAACAGGTAGACGGCGAGCCGATTCGTGAAAAATGGAGCTTCCGCCGGTCGAACTATTTCGAGCATGTCGGCGCGGAATGCCGTCACGTGACCACCAAGGTCGGCCTTCAGGACATGAGCGCCTTTGCCAAGTTCGAGGTCTCTGGCCCCGGTGCAGAGGCTTGGCTGGATGGGTTGTTCACCAACAAGGTGCCCTCGGTCGTCGGCAAGGTCAGCCTGACCTATCTCTTGACCGCCAAGGGCGGCGTGCGGGCGGAGTTCACGGTGTTCAAGGAGGCCCCGCAGCGGTTCTATCTGGTCTCGGCCGGAGCGCTCGAGCGTCACGACTATGACTATCTGATCAAGGCCCTGCCGGTCGATGGCACGGTGCGGATCGAAAAGGTCACGACCGCTCATGGCGTTCTGGTT
>CANKPO010000268.1 GCA_947484535.1 Caulobacteraceae bacterium | reverse complement strand
TGGCCGAGAACCGTGTGGATGGCTTGACGACCCTGCTCGGTCCGGGCTCGGCGCAGCTCTTCGAACAGATCGATGCCGGGAGCCATATCGAGCACGATCTCGTCGCCCTCACGCCAATAGGACGAGATCTGTAAGATCGATGGGCCGCTTAGCCCGCGATGGGTAAAGAGCATGGCCTCTGCGAACTTCACCTTACCGCTGGCGATCACCGCATCGAGCGATACGCCGGATAGGGAGGACAAGCGTTCCAATAGGCCAATCTCGAAGGTCAGCGGCACGAGAGCCGGGCGGATATTGGTCAGGCGCAGACCAAACTGCTTGGCCAGATCATAGCCAAAGCCAGTGGCCCCCATCTTGGGGATCGACTTGCCGCCCGTGGCCACGACCACAGAGCCGCAGTGGATATGGTCCATGCCCTCGACAGTGACGCGATAGCCTTCATCCGTTTTTTCAACCGCTTCGATAACCGACTTCAAGCGCAGCTTTACGCCATAGCCGTCCATCTCTTCGAGCAACATGCGGATGATCTGACCCGCCGACCCGTCGCAAAAGAGCTGGCCGAGGGCCTTTTCGTGAAAAGCGATATTGTGGCGCTCGACCATGGCGACAAAGTCCTTGGGCGTGTAGCGCCGCAGAGCAGAGATACAAAAACGCGGATTGTCCGATAGGAAATGTTCCGGCGCCGTGCGCATATTGGTGAAGTTGCACCGCCCGCCGCCCGAAATCCGGATCTTCTCGCCCGCCGCATCAGCATGGTCCAGCACCAGTACCGAACGGCCCCGCTTGCCGGCCTCGATCGCACACATCATTCCGGCCGCGCCAGCACCGAGCACCACCACGTCATATTGAGTCAAGATCACTATCCCTTAGGTTCGCGGGCTCTATAGCACAGGGCCGCGACAACCCCCTACCCCGGCTTCGCCGGTACTTCCCCCAGAGGGGGAAGATTTCACTGCAGAAGGTCTTGTTTCCTTATCTCCGTTTTCCCCGCGAAGGCGGGGATCCAGAACCGTTCACACCGCCGGATCGTTCACGTCCTATCCTCGTCCTTCGACGGGCTCAGGATGAGGATAAATTTGAAAACAGTAACCGCTCACTCTTCCTCATGCTGAGCCTGTCGAAGCACGAGGAAGCCCCCCTAACCGCCCCTAAGCCCGCTCAATCGGCGTTTCCGCATTAAGCGAGGCCTTCATGCTGGCCCCAGAAGACGGCACCTTCAGCAGATCCATGAAAGAGCGGCGCTCATCCGCCGTGCCCTCGGCAAAGGGCCGGGTCAGGGCAGACCGGGTCAGGCGCTTGGCCTCAGCAATGCCTTCAGCGGGCCGAGATTCAAACTCGGCGGCAATCTCCAGAGCCCGGGCCAAGGGATCATCAACCACCTCATGGACCAAGCCTTGCGCCGCCGCCTGAGGCCCCGTCACCACCAGACCGCGCAGGATCATTTCTAGAGCCTTGGCCTCGCCGATGAGGCGCGGCAGCCGCTGGGTTCCGCCGCCGCCGGGAAAGATACCGACGCGGGTCTCTGGCAGGCCGATGGCCTCGACCGAGGTCCCGGCAATGCGCAGATCACAGGCCAGAGCCAGCTCAAAGCCGCCGCCCATACACAGGCCATTGATCGCCGCAATCACCGGCTTGGGCGCCGACGCGGTAATATCGACCAGAGCATAATAGCCGCCATCATCCTCAGCGGGCGGCGGCGGTGGCGGGGCATCGCCCTTGACCACATCGCTCATCACGACCAACTCCCCCACATCATAGTGACGGATAAAGATATCCGGCCGCCCGCCCGTATAGATGATGCAGCGCACCGTCTCGTCGGCCACACCCGCCCGCAAGGCCGACAAAAGCTGCGACGTCCCCGCCGCCGTAAGGGTCCCAAGGCCCGGATTATTGTAGGTGATGACTAAGGCCCCGCCGTGCCGCGCGGTCGTAACAAAGGACATGATCTTGTCTCCAGCCCAAGGGTCAGGCCGTCTTAGCGGCCTTTCCAGACAGAGTGCATGGGTCATGGCCCCAAAGGCAAGCGTTCAGAGCCGTTGCCAAAGCGATCCGGCCACATGGATAGATGCCGCGCTGGAATATCTAAGCCAAACGCGCTATGTGACTATGTAGATGGTCAGGAGCTTGACATGGAAGTGATAAACTTGGCGGACGCCAAAGCCCATCTGAGCCGATTGATCGAGCAGGTCGAGGCCGGTGACTCAATAGACATAACACGTCGCGGCAAGCCAGTGGCGCGGCTCACAGCCGTGAATAAACCGCGCAAACCGATCGACGCCTCAATGCTTCGCGCTGTAACAGACGCAACACCGCCTCAGCGCGAGACGGCCGCCGATCTCGTACGCTCAATGCGAGATGGCGACCGCTACTAATGGTCTATCTGGACACTTCGCTGATTGTTGCTGCGCTCTCTAATGAAGCCATGACGCCGCGTGTTCAGACCTGGCTGACTCAGCAGGATCCTGCGCGGCTTCTGATTAGTGACTGGACCGTCACCGAAATGTCCTCCGCCATGGCGATCAAGCTCCGAACGGGGCAGATCAACCTGGACCAGCGCGCGGCCGCGCTTTCAACCTTCAACAAACTGATTGCCGAGAGCTTCACCGTGCTGAGCGTCAGCGGTCGGCAGTTTCGAGCGGCGGCGAAGTTTGCCGATCATCAAACCTTGGGGCTTCGGGCCGGCGATGCCCTTCATCTCGCAATCGCATCCGACACAGGCGCCACAGTCCATACACTCGACCGAAGACTCGCCGACGCCGGACCAGTGCTCGGTGTTCCCACGCAGTTTATGACCTGATCATAATGGCTCACCTCACGCGTTCGCCACACGCGCTTGAACCCTGCCGTCTCGTTCAATCATCAAAATTCGGGCTTCGTCTTAAGGGTCGGCGTTCTGCCTAAACCCCAAATAACGCCTCAGACCGCCCCACCAAACACCGCGATAGCGGCATGGACGATCAGCGCGATCAGGGCCAGGCTGGACAGGGCAAATAGCGCAAAACGGGGCATGACCCTGTTTACAGTCGCGTGGAAGATCGAATGGACCACGCGCAGAGCGACATAGACCCAAGCGATCATCAGGTTGACGCCATTTCCTTGCTCAATCAGGGCCAGAACCAGACACACCGCATAGAACACGGTCGGCGCCTCATGCAGGTGATTATAGTTGTGGGCCTTCCACTGAACAGAGGGGGGGAGCAGTCCCTCTAGCTTGGCACCGGTCCAGCCAATATCGGCATTGGCCTCATCAGATTTCGGCAGCGCGCCAACCGCCGGGATGCGCGTGACATACATCCACAGCCACATCACCATCGTCCAGATCGCCAGCGCGACCACTGGCTT
>CANKPO010000267.1 GCA_947484535.1 Caulobacteraceae bacterium | reverse complement strand
AGGATGAAGCTGCGCCCGAGCCTGAGAAGGTCACGGCCGAAACCCGTCCCCCTGAACCGACCTTAATCAATCCGTTCATGACCATGGATGTGGTTGAGTCAGAGGCCTCTTGGGCGGAGCTTGGTTCAGGGTCAAGCCTGCCTGAGTCTTCGCTGGACGACGTCGAGGGCGGCGAAATCGACGGGGATGAGGGTGCAAGCTTCTTCTCCAGCGGTCTTGCCGCTGAACTGGCCGCAAAGATCAACGGCCTGCAGGTTGAGCGTTCAGAAGATCAGGCCGACCATATCATCGGTGTGCCAGCAGAAATCCAAGCGAAAAAGGTCGAGCCGGACCTCGAACTCGTCTCGGAGGCCTATCAGCCTAGGACCGCCGCGCCTTGGTCGGTGATTCAAGCCGATGGTGACGTTCTGTTTGCGCCAGCACCCTCCAAAGGTCGTGCGAGCCGCCAGAAGAAGCCAGCAATGCCCCGCAAGGCCATCGTCGCCAGCTTGGCAGTTATCTCCGTGGCGGTCGCCATTGCCGGTTTGGCGATCCTCGGCTCTGGCCAGCAAAATCTTTCTCCCGCTCAAGCCTTTCAGTCCGTCATGGCGACGCTGAAGGGCGAGCGCAAAGGCGCTGTGCCGATCGCCGATGCCAGCCAGATGGTTCAGGCCCCAACGCCGCCCGCACCCCGCGCTGCCGTTGCCGTCCTTAGCCCCGAGCTGACCCAAGATGATGTCGGAACACCGATTGAATCGGTCACCCAATCGAAGTCGATCATCTCCTCGCGGGACTATGCCACTTTGCTCAAGAGCCTGTCCTCAACGGACGGCACGGGTTTGGCCAAGCTCAAGCGCCTTGCCGAACAGGGCTATGCTCCGGCTCAAAACGACTTGGGTAAGCTGTTTGAAAGTGGCGATCTGGGTCTAACCAAGAACCTGCCCATGGCCCGCCTTTGGACTGAACGCTCGGCAAGGTCCGGGGTGGTCGAGGCGATGCACCGGATGGGGCTCTATCACTATTACGGTCAAGGCGGTGCTGAGAACCCGGTTCTTGCGGCCCAATGGTTCCGCCGGGCCGCCGAGCGCGGCATGCTCGACAGCCAGTATAATCTGGCTCAGCTCTATGAGACCGGGCTTGGCGTCACGGTCAACAGCGCTGAGGCCTATCGCTGGTACCTGATTGCGGCCCAATCGGGTGATCAAGAGGCCCTCAAGAAGGTGGCCACACTGAAGGCCCAGGTGCCGTCTGATGGGCGGGCTGAAATTGAGCGTCAGGCCAGGGCCTTTAGGGTTGGGTCCTGATAGCCGCCAAGCGGGCGGTTACTCGTTGATCTTCAATCCCTTTTTGGCCTAGTCTCCAGCAAGACCTGACCGTGATGGGTGAGCGAGGCCCGGCCCTTTGGATGTTTACCTGCCCATAGCCGAGGTGTCGGTCAATGCGCCGCTATTGATCGGGCTGGGTATGGTCGTGGGGTTCATTTCCGGCCTGTTTGGCATTGGCGGCGGCTTTCTGATGGCCCCCGTCCTGGTCTTTATGGGTATTCCCCCTGCCGTGGCTGTCGCCAGCCAAGCCAATCATGTTGTGGCCTCTTCGGCCTCGAGCGTCTTTGCCTATGGCCGAAAGCGCGCGGTGGACTTTCGTATGGGGGCGGTCTTGGCCGCTGGCGGGGCTGTCGGCTCTCTGGTTGGCGTCGAGATTTTCAGGATGCTGCGCCTGATGGGCCAAGCCGATCTGGTCGTATCTCTGTCCTATCTGATCTTTCTGGGCGTGATCGGTGGCCTGATGCTTGTCGAGTCTCTCGGCGCACTGCTGCGACGCCGCCGAGGCGAGCCGCCTGAGGCGTTCAAGGATCGTCGGCCCGCATGGCTCTATGGCCTGCCCTTAAAGATGAAGTTCCCACGCTCGCGGCTCTATATCAGCGTCATTCCTCCGGTTCTGATCGGGGTCTTTGTCGGCATCCTGTCCGCTGTCATGGGGGTGGGCGGCGGCTTCGTGCTGGTGCCTGCCATGGTCTATCTGCTGCGCATGCCAGCCGGGGTCGTGGTGGGGACCAGCCTCTTCCAGATCATCATCACCACCTCCTTTGTCACCATCCTTCAGGCGGGACGCAATCAGACGGTGGATCTGATGTTGGCGACCTTGCTGCTCTTTGGCGGCGTGATTGGCGCGCAGTTGGGGGCAAGAGCGTCGGCCCGGTTCCGTGCCGAGGAACTGCGGGTCGTGCTGGCGATCATCGTCTTGCTTGTCGGGCTGCAGATGGGACTGGGCGTGTTTGTGACCCCGGCCGATCCCTTTGTGCTCGCACCGGGAGCGGGGGGCTGATGGCGTTTGATCTTCCCCCATCGCCGGTCGCCGCCGCCAGCGTTTCCGCCGCCTTGACCACAACCCTAGTCGAGGTGTCCTCGGACTATCATGGCCAGAAGATCGTGCTCTATGGTGCGGTGTTCAACAGCACCGATCAGCCCACCGATGTAGTGGTGGTGGTTCGAGGACCGGACCAACCGGTTCGGATTGCCCGAAAGAGTCAAGTCGCTGGCCTGTGGCTCAATAGCCGCCCGGTCGTGTTCCAAGGGGCGCCGGGCTTCTACACGGTGGCCAGCAGTCGTCCGCTGAACGAGATCGCCGACTTTGGCACCCTGCGCCGCCTAGCGATTGGGGTCGATCATCTGGCCTTTAAAACGCCTGCCGATGGCGCTGTCGAAACCCGATTTGGCGTCAAGGATCTGGTGGTCAGCCGCTTGGGCAGTGACTATCTGGACTATCGCCGCGCCGTGGTGCGGATCAAGCACGCCGCCGGGCTCTATGATCAAAATGAGCGCGGCGTGACCTATGTCGACAAGGGTCTGTTCCGCGCCGAGATAAACCTACCAACCGCCGCACCGATTGGTCGCTATCAGGCCGAGATCCATCTGTTCCAAGAGGGCCGCGAGGTTCAGGTCCGCCAACGCACCCTAGAGGTCCGTAAGGTCGGGATCGAGCGCACCATCTATCTGTTTGCCCATGAGCGCCCATGGGCCTATGGATTTTTAGCGGTTTTTCTCGCCATCGCCAGCGGCTATGGTGCCTCGGTCATCTTCCGCAGGAGTTAGGTCCTCATGCCCGCAAGAGAAAAACCGGCCATAGCGGCCTGGGTCCTAGGCCTTGGTGGCACCTTGCCGTTCATTGGTACGGCGGTGGGATATTGCGCGGGACCTGAAAACCTGCACGGTCCGATGGGTTTGGCCATGCTGACCTATTCCGCCGTCATCCTGTCGTTCTTGGGCGGCGCGCGTTGGGGGATGGAGTGCATCCGTCACTATCCGCCGCGTGCCAAGACCCTCACCCTTGCTGTTTTGCCCAGCTTGGCCGCTTGGGGCCTGTTGGT
>CANKPO010000266.1 GCA_947484535.1 Caulobacteraceae bacterium | reverse complement strand
GACGACGAGGATGCGGGCCAGATCGATAGCACGGAGGTCCGGGCGGCGACTGAGGCCCTCGGCATGAGCTATGTCCATATCCCCGTCATCGGCGGACCCACGCCTGATCAGGTCGAGAAGATGCGCACCGCTATTTCTGACGCTGGCGGACCGGTTCTGGCCTATTGCCGCTCTGGCACCCGCTCGATTGTCACCTGGGCCATCGGCCAAATGGTCAGCGGCGAGCGCGAGGCGCCAGAATTGATCGCGCTCGGCACCGCTGCCGGTTATGATCTGTCCAGCGTCCTTCGCCGCTAGACCCGTCTTTATGGAGCCGAGCCGATGATCCCCTTTGTTCGCGAGATCAAGTTTGACTATGGCCAATGCGATCAGGTCTCGCCCCTGATCCGGCGGGTCATTGCCAACAATCCAGGCCCCTTCACCTTCACCGGCACGGGCACCTATATCATCGGCAAGGGTGAGGTCGCGGTGATCGATCCTGGCCCGGACATGGCCGACCATCTGGAGGCGATATTGGCGGCGGTGGCGGGCGAGACCGTCACCCACATCCTGATCACCCACAACCATCTGGACCATTCCCCCCTCGCCCACCCTCTGGCGGCGCGGACCGGCGCCAAGATCTATGCCATGCCCATCGAGGCCCCGACCAGCGACGGCGAGGTGACGATGGAGGCCGGAGACGATCTGGGCTTTAAGGCCGATGTGATCCTGTCGGGCGGTGAGATCATATCTGGTCCCGGCTGGACCTTTGAGGCCATCCCCACCCCCGGCCACACCTCAAACCATATCTGCTATGGGCTGGCCGAAGAGAACGCCCTGTTTTCGGGCGATCATATTATGGGCTGGTCGACGACCGTCATCACCCCGCCCGACGGCGATATGGGGGCCTATTTTGCCAGTCTGGACCGAATCCAAGCCAAGGGCTTTGCCACCCTCTGGCCCACCCATGGCCCGCCGATCACCGAGCCTGCGCCCTTCATCCAAGCCTATGCCGACCATCGCCGCGCCCGCGAGGCCCAGATCATCGAACAACTGGCCAAGGGCCCTGCCTCGATCCTGACCATCGTGCCGGTGATCTATGCGGCGGTCGATGCAAGGTTACATCCGGCCGCCGCGCGCTCCATCCAGGCCCACGTCATCCAGATGGTCAAGGATGGCCGCCTGCTGGCCGACGCAGCGCCCGGCTTGGACACCTTGCTGCGCCTTCCAGACTAGGGCGGCTATTTCAGCAGAGCCGTACGAATGGCGGTGATGCGCTTGCAGTTGGCACCGAGGTCGGACATGCCCACGCGGCTGACCGAGCGGAAATCGACCTGCGTACCCGCATCCTTGGCCCGAACGCGTGCCACCACATCGTCCTTAAAGCCATAGAGAAGGCTGGTCGCCACGGCCTCGATCCGGCCGGTTGCAGGCTCGTCGGTCACGATGGTTAGACCCACCGCCACAAGGGCTGCCTTGACCTTGTCATGGGCTGCCGCCGGAGCCTCAGCCAACACCGCAGGCTTGGCTTCGGGGCAGGCCTTGGCATTCAGATTCGCAACCCGGCTCTTACGGTCGGGCGCCAAAGGATCGGGAAGGACGGGATTGGTCCCCGCCCCGCGCGAGGCCATAACCGAGTCGGAGAAGGTCAGGGGCTCGGACCAGTCGGTGGCCACATCATGGATTGGCGGCACCGAGGTCGCGACCGACCTTAGCCCCATAAATCCGCCCATAACCACCAAGGTGACGACCAAGGGGGCCGCTGCCCGCAGCCACAGATCCTTGATCCCGGCCATCAAGGCCACGACCAGACCAATGACGCCCGTCGCCACGCTTAGCATGGCAATCATCGGCGGACCCCGGAAGGTCAGAAGCCCAAAGCCGAGCTTCCAGTCCAACAGACCGGTCTTGGTGGCCACTGCCCCCACGACAATCGAGATGATGGGAAGCACCGCGATCAGGAGTGCGATCCGCAAATAGGTCTTGGCCGCCGTAATGCTGAGTTTCATCGAAGTGCCCCGTGGGTTGTTTGAACTGACCCTAAACCGTCTGGCGGGATCGGCAAGGGCCTAAGACCCCTGCCCCTGTACCCCGGACCTTCGCCTTAGGCTGTCGGCAGTTTGTAGGTTTCGAACTGCTGGCGCAGGATCTTCTTATCGATCTTGCCGGTCGCACCGAGCGCAATGTCGTCAACAAAGACCACATCGTCGGGCGTCCACCATTTGGCGATCTTGCCATCGAGGAAGGCGAGATATTCTTCCTTGGTGCTGGTCTGTCCCTCACGCAGCTTGACCAGCAGCAGGGGCCGCTCGTCCCACTTGGGATGGGCAATGCCGATGACGGCGGCGATGGCCGACTTGGGATGGCCCGCAGCGATATTTTCAATCTCGATGGAGGAGATCCATTCGCCGCCAGACTTGATCACGTCCTTGGCCCGATCAGTGATCTGCATGAAGCCATATTGGTCGATGGTCGAGACGTCGCCCGTATCGAAGAAGCCGTCCTCGTCGAGGATATTGCCGCCTTCCTGCTTGAAATAGGCCGCAGAAATGGTCCCGCCGCGGATCTTGAGACGGCCAAAGGTCGTGCCGTCATGGGGCAGTTCACGGCCCTCATCATTGGTCAGCTTCAGCTCGATCCCGACCGGCGCACGGCCCTGCTTGAGCTTGAAGGGAACAACCTGATCAGGGCCTAGGGCCGCAACCTCTGCCGTTGGACGTGAGATGGTGCCCAGAGGCGAGGTCTCGGTCATGCCCCAAGCATGGGTCACATCCACCCCATAGTCGTCGCCAAAGGCGCGGATGATGGCTTCGGGACAGGCCGAGCCGCCGATGACCACGCGCTTGAGGGTGGTCAGCTTGCTGCCCGTCGCCTGAAGGTGCTGCAGCAGCATCTGCCAGACGGTGGGCACCGCTGCCGAGAAGGTCACGCCCTCTGTCTCCAGCAGTTCAAAGATCGACTGACCGTCCATCTTGGCACCGGGCATGACCAGCTTTGACCCGACCGCCGGGGCGGCAAAGGCGATGCCCCAAGCATTGGCGTGGAACATGGGCACCACGGGCAAGATCACGTCCTGCGAAGACAGGCCCAGCACATCGGTCTGAAGGCCAATCAAGGTGTGCAGATAGTTCGACCGGTGCGAATAGAGCACGCCCTTGGGGTTGCCCGTCGTCCCCGACGTATAGCAAAGGCCCGCCGCCGTATTCTCATCAAAGCCGCCCCAGACAACCTCGGCATGGTGCTGATCAATCAGGCTTTCCACGGCCAGGCAGGGCTTGCCCTTGCAGCGCAGCGTGACGTTTTTCAGCTCGCTATCGTCGGTCAGGACGACAATATGCTCGACCGTCGGGCACTGGTCGATAATGCCCTG